>CAZHJO010000182.1:0-6119 GCA_964532755.1 uncultured Maribacter sp.
TATGGTATTCCTTTGCTGCTCCTGTTTTTGGGAATGGTTTACAAGCTTGAAAATGATAACCTTAGAAAAATATTTCTTAAAAAATGATAGTAAAGATTATAAACAAATCCGCTCATGCGTTACCCCATTATGAAACCTTGGCTTCTGCAGGGATGGATTTAAGGGCGAATATTATCGAGGCAATAACATTACAACCTTTGGAACGTACAATCGTTAAAACGGGAATGTTTATTGAGTTGCCCATAGGATATGAGGCCCAGGTGCGTCCGAGGAGCGGTCTGGCGGCCAAAAATGGTATTACGGTACTAAATACCCCTGGAACGGTAGATGCCGACTATCGCGGCGAGATAGGGGTTATCCTGGTGAATCTATCTAATGAGGCTTTTATAATCGAAAATGGTGAGCGGATTGCTCAATTGGTAATTGCAAAACATGAGCGTGCAGAATGGAAAGAAGTAGATCAACTATCTGACACTTCAAGGGGAACAGGTGGTTTTGGGAGTACCGGGACAAACTAATTTCTACTGTATAGGTTTTCTGTTTTCCTTTCAGGACGTATTTTGTCTTAGGTTGTTTTAAGGGTGTTTTAACAGAAAAGATGTGAGCTCTGGAATACTTATTGATAATTTTACCCCGTTATCCTATTGAATAGCGCTTATATAATAAGAATAATGGAAAGATTTCGAACTGTATTATTAAGTTCAATGATACTTGTGTTTAGCCTCAATCATATGCTGGCACAAGATGAGGAAATTAATATTGAGGATAGCGCCGAAGTATTTCTTGAGGAATATTCCGATGCTTTTCAAGAGAATTTCTTCGAGGCATTAAAGCAAAAGGGCATTGAAAACTATGATAAGGCCATTAACTTACTTTTGGAATGTAAATTGATTGAGGCGAACAACCATGTTGTTGATCATGAACTGGCAAAAGTTTATCTGGTGGACAAGCAATATATAACCGCACAGGAATATGCGATTTCGGCACTGTTGTCTGAACCCACCAACCTATGGTATTTAGACACCTTGGTAAAGACCATTCAAATGCAGGGAAGTTCTTTAGATCAAGTGAATGTGAAGATTCCCTACGAAAATATTACGCTTAAAGAGAATTTGGCATTGATCTATTTTAGACAAAAAAATTATCATAAGGCATTGGCCGTACTTGCGGATATTAAAAAATCCCCTTTTACCATTGATTTATCTGCAAAGATCAATGATTCGATACATAAGAGTGAGTCAAAGAAAAACGAAAAGGAACTTCCTGCCCAAATAGAAACAAAGAATAATCCTATAGAAGAACTTAAGGGGCAATTTGCGGATCTCATGATCCAGAATAAAATTTCGGAATTAGCAGAGCGAAGTGAAGAAGCGATGGAGAATTATCCATCCCAACCCTACTTTTATTATGTGAATGGGCATGCCTTGAATAGAAGTGCGAAGTACAAAGAAGCGGTGGAGGTCTTGGAAGCGGCTTTGGATTATATGTTGGACGATGTTTCATTATTGAACAAGATATATCAGGAATTGGTTGACGCGCATACGGCCTTGAATAATTCTTCCGAAGCAAATATGTATCTTCGTATGATAAAACCCGGGTTTTAGACTATGGCTACCTTAATTCGATGGGCACGACTTAGTGTTTTCATTCTACTTATATTTTCCTGTAAATCAAAGAAAGTTGCGGCCGATGGCTCTGTTGATGAAAATATGTCGGCGAAGAGCATCATTAAAACACATTATCAAAACCAAATAGACTTCAAGACCTTAAGTGGAAGAATGAAGATTGGATATTTTGATGGGGAATCTTCCAAAAGCATCACGGTGAGTTTGAGAATGGAAAAAGACAAGGCCATTTGGATCAGCGCACCCTTAGGGATTGTTAAAGCGTATGTGACTCCAAATAGGGTTACTTTTTATAATAAATTGCAAAATGAATATTTTGACGGTGACTTTTCGTATTTGAGCAATATGTTGGGTACTGAACTGGATTTTGATAAGGTACAGAACCTGCTTTTGGGCCAAGCTCTCTTCGATTTGAGAGACGCTAAATACGATGCTTCAATTACGGAATCCGATTATGTATTAAAACCGAAAGAACCATTGGTTTTGTTCAAGACCATGTACATGATTGAACCAGATAATTTCAAGATTTCAGTACAGCAATTATCCCAACCTTTGAAGAAGAGACTTTTGGATATTGCGTATAAGAACTATCAGATGATCAATGAGAAGGTACTGCCCAATGAAATAGTTATTACGGCCATTGAAGCAAATACCAAGAATATAATTGACTTGGATTATCGCAGTGTAGAGTTTAATAGAACATTAAATTTTCCATATAAAATACCAAAAGGTTTTAAAAAGATCGTGATAAAGACCGATGCATTGTAAACGTGTTTTTCTCTTAATTTTTCTTGTACTTTCGACTTTTCTGTCGATAGATGTTGCTTTTGCCCAAACCAATGAACAAAAGGCTTTGGAGGCGAAAAGAGAACAACTTCAGAAAGAAATCGGTGAAATAAATCGGTTGTTGTTCGCTGAAAAAAAAGAGAAGGGCAATGTACTGGACCAGATGGAAGCCCTGGACAAAAAGATCAATGTTCGTCAGCAATTGATTCGGGTAACCAATCGGCAATCCAATTTATTGAATAGGCAGATCAATGCAAATATTCGAAACATTTCCAAGTTACGTGACGATTTGAAATCACTGAAAGCGGAATATGCAACCATGATACAGAAGTCGTATCAGAACAAATCGCAGCAAAGTAGATTAATGTTTCTGTTATCTTCCAAGAATTTTTTCCAGGCATTTAAGCGCATGCAATATATGAAGCAGTATACGCAATATCGTAAGGAGCAGGGCGAACAAATAATGGTCAAAACAGATGAACTTACCCAATTGAATCTCGACCTTTTAAACCAGCGTAAGGAGAAAGATCAATTGATAGCAATAAACAGTAAGGCAAAGGCACAATTGATGAAAGAGATGAAATCCCAAAAGGATTTATTAGGGAGCATTCGCCAAAATGAAAGCAAGTATGCCTCGGCCATTCAAGAGAAAAAAAGGGAGGCCCGTAGAATAGATCGGCAAATCGAAAGATTGATACGAAATGCAATTGCCGCTTCGAATAAAAAGGCAGGCGCTGGAAAAATAACCAAGACATCCTCAAATAAATTTATTTTAACGCCTGAAGCTACGCTGGTGGCGAGCAATTTTTCCGCTAATAAGGGAAAACTGATCTGGCCCGTGGAAAAAGGAATAAAAAGTCAGGGATTTGGGGTCTATAAGGATGCTGTTTATCCCGGAATCAAACACCAGAGCAATGGAGTGATCATTACTACTGATGCAGGGGCCAAGGCAAGGGCCATTTTTGAAGGGGAGGTCATTGCTATTCTTTCGGTACCCGGGGGTAATAAAGGCGTTCAAATTAAGCATGGAAACTATATAAGCACCTATTATAATTTATCTGATCTTTACGTGAAAAAAGGGGATAAAGTAGCAATAAAAGCAGAGTTGGGTAAAATATATACCAATCGGTCTAATGGTCAAACCCGGCTGAAATTCTACCTTTACCAAGATACGTCGCGTTTGAATCCGGAAGAATGGGTTTATCAATTATAATTATTGGAAATGTCCGAAAAAACAAAGAACATTACAGATTTAAAAGGAACGTATAAACTACACAACGGTATTGAAATGCCCTATTTTGGATTAGGGGTATATTTGTCGGAAGATGGTCAAGAAGTTATCAATGCTGTGAAATGGGCCATTGAGGCGGGTTATAGGCATATAGATACAGCATCAATCTATAACAATGAAGAAGGTGTTGGTGAGGGTATAAAGCAAAGCGGAATTGATAGGAACGAAATCTTTGTCGTTAGTAAGGTCTGGAATTCGGACCAAGGATACGAAAGCACGCTGAAAGCTTTTGAGAAAAGTCTTGAGCGCTTGGGGTTGGATTATTTGGACCTTTACCTTGTTCATTGGCCAGTGAAGGGCAAATACAAGGAAACTTGGCGGGCATTGGAGCATTTATATCAAGAGAAGAAAGTACGAGCCATAGGTGTAAGCAATTTTATGCAGCATCATTTGGAGGATCTTTTAAAAACGGCAGAAATTGTACCTATGGTCAATCAAATGGAATTTCACCCATATTTGGTACAACAGGATTTGATTGATTATTGCAACGCCCATCAGATTCAATTTGAAGCATGGTCGCCAATGATGCAGGGTAGAATCTTCACTTTGGATAGTATTAAGGAAATTGGTGAAAAGTATGGTAAATCGCCTGCACAGGTAGTTTTGCGCTGGGACCTTCAAAAAGGAGTGATTACCATACCTAAATCTGCTAAAAAAGAACGAATAATCGCCAATGCCAATATCTTTGATTTTGAACTTTCGGATGAAGATATGACATATTTGGATAGTCTTGAAAATGGGCAAAGATTTGGGCCAGACCCGGATACTTTTGATTTTTGATCAATTAGGGAGTGCCCTAACCTCCCATGAACAGGGCCCTAAGTTCTGTAGCATCCTTGGGCTTCATTTTACCGGCAAGTACCAAACTTAATTGTTTTCTCCGCAGTGCCGCGGCAAAACGCTCCTTTTCTAGATCGGTTATTGGTTCAATCGGAGGGACTTCAGTGGGTTTACCTGTCTCGTCTACAGCCACGAATGTATAGATAGCTTCGTTAGCCTTAGAACGCTTCCCATTATAGCGATCTTCCATCCAAACATCAATATACACTTCCATAGAAGTGTTAAAGGCTCTGGAAACGGCGGCTTCAACCGTAAGAACACTGCCTAAGGGAACAGCATGATTGAAAGCTACGTGATTTACAGAGGCAGTCACCGTGATTCGCCTACTATGGCGACGTGCGGCGATACTCGCAGCTCTGTCCATACGGGCCAGGAGCTCCCCTCCAAAAAGGTTCTTCAGTGGATTGGTCTCACTTGGGAGCACCAAATCAGTCATTATCGTACGTGAATCGCTGGGATTTTTTGGCTTCATAGAAGATTTTCGTCAAAGATACTTTAATAAAAAAGATGTAGGAGGAAATAGGGCTACCTAATTGATAGTAGCCAAGCATCTTGGGATTGCGTTCTTTTAACCTTTCGCAGCGTTCGTAGGGCTTCATCAACATCGCTATGACTACTATAGGTTACCATATGTAGTCCATGCTTATTGGTACCAATATAGGCTGCTTCGTACCCGCGTCTTTGAAGCAGGCGGATTTTTTTGTCTGCATTTGCCCTAAACCTGAATGCGCCAGCTACGATGTGGTGCATGGCCACTGTTGGTTTCTTGGTAATTACCTTAAGATTTAATGTTGGTAGTTCCAAAGGAGCTGTGTCAAAGAAAGTGGCTTCCTGAATGCTTTTTGAAACTTCTTCCTGGGCTTTTTCAACCACCATTTGCCTTTGGTAAAGGTTTTCGTTATACAATCTGTACCCTGTCAATCCACAGGAAATAGCCAAAAGAATAACAGCGGCATATTTTAGATAGGGTCGTATCGAAGATTCCTTCCTTCTTTCCGGAGTGATAAGAAAAGGAACCTTTTCCTCAATGGCCGCAACCTCTTTTTTCAATACTTCCCTGGTTATAGGGGCAGAGACAAAGGAAGATAATCCGAATGATGAGGTTAAATGGTTGAGTTGATAGGAAGGTTGAAATAAGATTTTCCCATCTTTATTCGCTTTTAAGTCACCGATGTTCTCCAAGGTCAATCGCTCTCCTTGATCTAAAATACGCTTCCACCTTTCTACTTTGTTCAATACTTTCTGAAGCATTTCCTCATAAGTGCACTTTTCCACCTCTGCCATGTGGGATACCAAAAGCCCATCATTCGAAGACAGCTGATTATTGAAAGACAATGATTTTGAAGGAGGATAAAACGAATGGGTCTGTTTGTTAAGCACAGCCGATTTATGTTGGGACAAAAATGCACCGAAACTAGGCACAACCACACAGTTATATCGATATAGTAAATCAGAGATATAGCGTTCTAAGACCATCTCAACAAATATTGTAAAAATTTCAGCGCATCAATAGATAGCAATAGACTTTTTATTAACATTATAATTTATGTATTTTGTGGATAACTAAGCACTGATTA
>CAZHJO010000183.1:0-6094 GCA_964532755.1 uncultured Maribacter sp.
TGTTCAGTAATACCATAGAGAATTACTTTTCAATCGACGCAAGGTTTTTTCGGAGTTTTGGTACCCTAATGCTCAAACCAGGTGTACTGGCGCGGCGTTTTGTAGATGGGAAACGTCTTAAATACCTTCATCCTGCCCAGTTTTACTTGTTTATTTCGGTAGTATTCTTTTTCCTATTTTCCTTTAGTATCAGGAGAGCAGACAATGAAGTGAACAAGGCATTGAAGAAAGGATTTGAGAAAGAATTAAACCTGGATTCATTGCAGGTCAAAACAGACTCGGTGGGTATTGATATCGCCAAAAATGCCTTAAAGGAAAATCAGCGGTATACGGGCATGTCCGATGAAGAAGTCCAGGCAATTGACTCTGTATTGACCCTCGAGCAAGAATTTACCGGATCTTCATTTGTTTTAAAGAAAAATGAGCTGGACTCATTAATATCAAGTAACGCCCCGCAGGCAGAAAAGTTAAAGACACTGGGCCTAAGGGAAGACGCCGGGGCATTTACAAAAAGAGTATATACGCAGTTATTAAAGCTCTATGAACAACGGGGAGGTGGCATTCTAAAGGCACTTTATGATATTATCCCGATTGCAATGTTTTTGCTATTACCCCTGTTCGCCATGCTATTAAAACTGTTTTATTGGAAACGGGGTACGTTTGCCCACCATATGGTATTTAGTTTTTATTTTTTCACTTTCCTGTTTACAGCCTTTTGTGTACTCATAATAGCGAACAAATTGATCAATGTTCCCATTTGGATAGAAGTCCTATTCTGGCTTTCATTCATTTTCTATTTGATATTGGCACTTCGCAATTTCTATAAAAGTCATTGGGTGGGGGCATTTTTTAAGGCCAATACGATTGCCTTTATGTATATGCTGTTCGTGTTACCGATTGCCATTGTAGGTATCATATTTGTTTCCTTTATGCTGTACTGAATAGTTAAGCAAATAAGATACCTAAAAGGGGCCCTTAATCCAACATAAAGAGTGCATTGGCAAACAATAACTTGCCATTCTCCCAAAAGCCTCTGAACAAGGGGTTGTCAACCATATAAACAACTTGCCCGGCGCCGTGGTTTTCTACTCCGAACACCAGTGTATCGCTTATTGATTTTTGGGCTTCGCTTCCGGCAAAACCTGCTACCGGAATACTTTTGTCTCCTTCTAAATAGACTACAGAACCACGATCTAGATGCTCGTAGGCATCTGAACCTAGTTTTAAGGTAAAATAGGTGTCAGTATAACCATATGCCAATGGATGTGTATTGTCAACCTTGGCCTTGAATATTGCACCTGTAATCGATTTTTTAATCGACTCTCGTTGGGTTTCATCGAACACTTGCAGGATCTTGGAAGAATCTTTGACAATTTCCCTTTCTTTTATATTAAAACCGTCCTCCCCCACAAGTCCTTTTATAGCACCGCCCATAGCGATGAGTTTACCGCCATTGGCTACCCAATCCTTTAATTCACTTAATTTCTTTTTATCGAGGAATCCTTTATAATCCCTTCCGCCAGGTAATATCAATACATCATATATTGAGAAATCCACTTGATTCATATAGTCAGAGTCGATTACAGTAATTGGATAATTCAATTGCTGCTCAAAAAAGTGCCATACTTCGCCAAATCGTAAGGAGGAAGTAGGTTTACCTGAGAGTACGGCCATTTTTTGGTCGGGAATCATCTTTACGTATCGAGATCCAAAATCTTTTCCCGAATCCACAAATCCTGTTGCGGTAACATCCAATGTAATCAAGTGTTTATCAGCAATTTTGCCCAATGTTTCCAAAAACATTGGATTGTTTTTGTTATCTCCTTTGGTTATGATCATACTCCCCCGCTTATATGATTTGCCCTCTAGCGTAAAAGGTTTGTACGAATGCCTGACTTTTACCTTGTTTTGTAGTAATTCCGTTAAAAATCTGGCATCCTTTAGACTGTTCCAATCTGTTATGAAGGCATAGGCATCCTTGTCAAGGTTTTGAGTTGGTGTAATCTGCCCAACATAAGGTTCACTTGAAACCAGGCTTTGGGACGCCAGGGCATCAAGGCCATAAGCATAGGGCAATGACCATGCAGTGATATCATAGGTAACCGAATCACTTAATTTTGCATTGGGTTCGAAAAGAACTTTTACCAAGGTGCTCTTGGTTTGGTCCGTGGATACTACTAGACTATTATCCGAACTTTCTATAGTGCCCGATTTACCCGTATTGTATTTAAATCCTTTTACAGTGGCTGCTTTGCCTTTTCCATATTTAATTTCATGCCTATCAAGAAGTAGTGTCAACGCTTCGATCTTATCTGTATCGCCATTCAGGACATAGCTTTTGTATTTGTAATTTTTGTTTTTATAGAATTTCTTGAATTCTTCATTCAGTTTATTGGCATTATTAGCAGCTACTTCAACTGTTGATAGACCTGTGGTTTTATGATGCGCAATCCTGTCATGCAAAGTTAATGTGTCCCCAATACTAGTCAGTATGCCTAGTCCTGCCCTTCCACTTCCACCTTGCTCGTAAGTCATTCCTATGCCCCCGTTGTAAATAGGGTAGGTGTCGCCATAACTGGGATAAAGTAGGTCAAAAACCTCTTTGGTAAAATAAAACCAGCCATTGGCATCGAAATACTTCGCATGGTTTTTACCAATTGTAGCCTGGAATTGACGTTGAAAAGGGGTAATCACTTCATGATAGGGCTCTGATGCCGGAGCAAAGTAATACGGACTATCTACTCCTTGTTCGTGAAAGTCCACATGTACATGGGGTATCCAATTATTGAATACTTTCAATCGATTTTGACTTTCAATCTGAGTTAACCAGGCCCAATCCCGATTTAAATCGAACATATAATGATTACTTCTACCGCTCCACCAACCTTCATGATGTTCCTTACTATTGGGATCTAAATTGTTTGGTGAATTCTTATACTGGTTATACCAATTAACATAACGATCACGTCCATCGGGATTAATACAGGGATCTATGATTACGACTGCATTTTCCAGATAATTACTTTTATTCGTCAACAATTCAAAAATCGTTTGCATTGAGGCTTCGGTACTAACACTCTCATTACCATGTACGTTGTAGCTTAACCAAACTATGGCTTTAGAGGCTGTACTTTCACCTGAGGTACTTTTTAAATGTTCGCTTCGTATATTTTCTAGATTACGCATGTTATCGGCAGAAGAAATAAAGGCCAGTAGTAAGGGTCTTCGTTCATTGGTTTTTCCGTATTCTTGTAGCTGAACCTGGTCAGGGACGTTTAAGGCTAAATATTCATAATAGTCAACGACCTGATGGTGCCTTGTAAATTGTGTTCCTAGTTCATAGCCAAGAAATTCAGAGGGCGATTTTATATTTTGTGCCTTTGAGGTAAATGAGAATGCTACCGTAATTAAAAGTAAAAATTGCTTCATTTTAGGTTCTTTGGGTTGGAACTGCCTAATGTAACGATTAATGGGGACAATTGAGTTCTACTATCTACAAGACACCAGTTTTCATGGATGATAGGTTAAAGTAATTAACTTATTTTTAGGAACAAGAAAGTCCAAGTGTTATATATTTACCTCGATTTTTAAAGTTTATATGGATATTGACTGTTTACCTATTAAGCAAACTGGATATTTTTCCGATTTGATTTGTGATTATATTGATGAAGAGGAAAACCTTAAACCCTTTTATAATCGATTTCCAAAAATTGAGAATTTCAAGGATCAGATTGAAGAAAAGTTGGCCAATTATCCGGAAGGGAACAGATCAATATTGTATGATACGCTGCAAGTACAATATAAAGGAATCCCAATTTCAAAAAAGACCAGGAAAAATTTAATACAGCTAAAAGAACCCATAACATTTACCGTTACAACCGGACATCAACTAAATTTGTTCACAGGGCCACTGTATTTTTTATATAAGATTGTTTCAACAATAAACCTTACACTTCAATTAAAGAAGACCTACCCAAAATTCAATTTTGTGCCTGTCTATTGGATGGCGACAGAAGACCATGATTTTGATGAAATTAACTACTTTAATTTTAAGTCTAAAAAATTTCAGTGGAATAGGGATGCATCTGGTGCCGTAGGACGACTAAGTACAGAGGGACTTCAGGAGATTTCCGAGGCATTCACGAATGAATTGGGGGCTGGTAAAAATGCGGGAAAGCTAAAAGAACTATTTGAAAAATCGTATGTGCAGCATAAGAATCTTACAGATGCAACGCGGTTTCTTGCCAATGAACTTTTTGGTGAATTCGGTCTTGTTATTTTAGACGGCGATGCTAAGACCTTAAAGAGCCTATTGGCACCTTACGCCAAAAGAGAGTTTCTCGAAAATTTATCATTTACGAATGTTTCAAATACAATTGCCAAATTCAATAAACTACCTCAGAATTATCATATGCAGGTGAACCCGAGGGAAATCAACTACTTTTATATAAAGGATGGACTTCGTGAACGTATTGTATTAAAAAATGACAAGTTTCACGTGAATGATACTGAAATCGATTTTACGAAGGATATGATTTTGAAAGAACTCGAAGACCATCCTGAACGATTTTCGCCCAATGTAATTGCACGTCCACTATATCAAGAAATAATTCTACCTAACCTATGTTATATTGGTGGCGGCGGAGAACTGTCCTATTGGTTGGAATTGAAAGCTACTTTTGAGGCATTCAACGTAACGTTTCCAATTTTATTACCCAGAAATTCGGCGCTTGTAGTAACCGAAAAACAGCAACGGAAATTGGAAAGGATGAATCTATCGGTGTCCGATTTGTTCTTAAAGCAAAGTAGTCTTATCAATAAAAAGATCAGGGAAATCTCAAATATCGAAATTGATTTTTCCGCGCAGAAGAAATTCTTGATTGGGCAATTCAAAGCAATGCACAAAATTGCGATACAGACAGACGAATCATTTAAGGGGGCAGTAAAGGCGCAAGAAGTGAAGCAACTTAAAGGATTGGATAAATTGGAAAAACGCCTGCTAAAAGCACAAAAAAGAAAGCTAAAGGATCATGTAGAGCGTATGACCCAGATTCAGAATGCATTGTTTCCAGGTCAATCCCTGCAAGAACGAAAACTCAATTTTTCAGAATTGTATCTGGAATATGGGGAAGAATTGGTTTCAATGCTCTTAAAAGATCTGCAACCTTTGAACATCGATTTTGCCATACTACGTCATTGATCAAGTTTTCGAGGCTTCTTATTCTACATTCCTGTATTTTTGTATAAAATCTGATTAATGCACAACATAGATATTGAGTTGGTGGAAATGACCTTGGATGTCATGAAATATGCCATCAATCGAATTACGAATACCACTCCTGAACTGGGACAGCCCAAAAAAGAAGAAGAACTCCGTAAGTTAGTTGGTGAAACGGTAACTGCCGAGGGTATAGGTGGTGAATATGCCTTTCGTTTATTTAGGGATGTTTTGGTAAAATCATCAGTTGCCATTGATCACCCAAGGCATTTGGCATTTGTACCTGCGTCACCTACAAGAGCGGCCATAATGTTTGATTTAGTGACGTCTGCCTCTAGTATTCATGGTGCATATTGGATGGAAGGGGCAGGGGGCATATTCTGTGAAAACGAAGCTATGAAGTGGCTAGTGTCACTAACAGGTTTGCCTGAAGGAGCATTTGGGGTATTTACAAGTGGAGGTACAGCTGCAAATCTGTCTGCCATGGTAACTGCCAGGGAGTATTGGAGAAGGAATATTGAAAATCTGAATAAAAAGGCCTTGGTAATCACTTCTGCTGGGGCTCATTCCTCTATAAAGGCTATGGCCAAGGTTATTGACGCGGATGTGCTTTTGGTCGAGACTGAAGACTTGATGACGGCAAGCGATCTTCAAAATAAGATAGATCGGTTAGATGGGGATCAACGTAAGCGACTTTTTGCGGTAGTTGCGACGGGAGGGACTACCAATGCCGGTATCATAGATGATTTGGAGGGTATTGCGCAAATATGTGAACAGGAAAAACTTTGGTTTCATGTAGATGCTGCCTATGGTGGTGGGGCTTTGGTGGCAGATTCAGTTCGTCATTTGTTCAATGGCATTGAAAAAGCCGATAGT
>CAZHJO010000184.1:0-6039 GCA_964532755.1 uncultured Maribacter sp.
CGAAAAGTTTGTCAAAAGGAGTTTGATCCGGAGCTTCATAGGTCGAAAACCGAAAGCCCTTCCTTAAATTCATAGCCATCTTATAAAAATACTACATTCTATTTTATGCCGGTATCATTTTAAGAAAAGTTAACGCATTGAACAAGTTTAAGTGTTTCTGTAGGTTGGTTTATTCAAAAGTATAACTTGTCTTGTTAACTTCTGTCAGTCTAAAGTAGCCGTGGGCATAGTTTTCAGGATTCGTCAGATTCACACAATTTCCCTTTACCGATACTGGGGTAGCTTCAAAAAGCCCTACGCCACCTATCTGGTCGATAAGGATCTCCATATAATCCTTGTAAGCCTCCGATATGCCGTACATTTCAATATCAACGACATCTCCCGGTTGTAGGGTCTCATCCTTATCAGTGTCCTCATCGTCTTCAAGTTCATACCACCAATCAATTTCATTGCCATTGACGAATTCATCATAGCCGACTTCCAAATCGGGCAATAATTCCCCTTCCTTTTGGAATACAAATAGGTACGAATTCCCTTCTTCGGGCGGGTCCCTGAATACGACATGCAATTCCAAATCCTCTTCACTAAAACCATCTTCACGATCTTGATATAAATCAATGATTTCAGGAACGGCGGTCAGTGTTTCGGTGGCAGTGTAGGTTTGTCCTTCATGGATTACCTCCAAGGTGTACGACTGCCCAATCACAGGTACAAATTCGGTGGTAGCATAGTCCCCATCATTCTGGTCGGTAAATACAGTAGTTTCGCCGCTTCTATCGTTTGTTACCATTACCGAAGCTCCTGTAGCCGCTGTTGTACTGGAAGTATCAAAAAAAGCGGTTGACGTATGTAAGGTAATGCTTTGTTCATTGCCCAGAGTGCCCTTCTCCCAATCTAATGAAGCTTCGATAACAAGTCTAGTGGTGGTCGTTTGTACTGGCACATCGATTACATCTTCACAGGAAGTGAATGCAACGGTTAAAAGTAGTATCGCGGTTCTTATATAGTTCTGCATGTTCTTAAAATTTAAAGTTATAGGTGATTGAGGGAACGATTCCGAAAATGGCTGTTCTAGTCGCCTCGTTGGCTCCGGTCTCAACATTCTGACCAAAGGATATGGAAGCGGCATTCCTGCGATTATAGGCATTATAGATGCCCAATACCCACTCGCCCTTGAGTCTACTTTCCGGTTTTTTATTGGGTTTGTAATTTATCGAAAGATCCAAACGATGGTAAGCCGGTAATCGGTCTGAATTACGAGGTGCATAGCTTGCTATTGAAAGTCCCTCGTATTCATATTGTCCATTCGGATAGGTAACTGGACGTCCTGTCTGAAAAACAAGGTTGGTGCCGAAACTCCATTTGTCATTGAATTTATACGCTCCTGACACTGAAATGTCATGGGTTCTATCATAAGGTGTATTGTACCATTCGCCATCGGCAATTCCCAATCCGCCTGCTAAACCTCCTGGTGTTCTTTGTTCAGATTTGGAAAGCGTATAGGCGATCCACCCTGTGAACTTACCTTCATTTTTACGCAGTAGAAATTCCAGTCCGTAAGCGCGTGATTCGCCATTTAAAATTTCCGTTTCTATGGTATTCTGACCAATCAAATCAGACCCGTCGATATAGTCGATTCTATTGTCGGTATTTTTGTAATAGGCCTCCACTTCCATAGAATATACCTTATCCTTGAAGTTTCTAAAATACCCCAAAGCATACTGATTCGATAATTGGGGCTTGATGTATTTTCCGCTGGGCGTCCATACGTCCAAAGGTGTTGCCGAAGAGGTATTGGATAATAAATGAATATATTGGGCCGCTCTTGAAAACCCTGCCTTTACCGAAGATACCTCGTTGAGTTCATAAGCCAGCGAAACCCTCGGTTCAAAATTACCGAAGCTTTTAATCGCCTCGTCCTTTTTATAATCAGTCTCCCCTATTTCTGTACCACGTTCATAAATGCCCAAAACGGAATTATAAACCACAGGTTGGTTGTTGTCATAATCGACCATGGCCTGACCGCCCAATCGTGAGAATCTACTGTAACGCAAACCATATTGGGCTGTAAGCTTATCGGTGAGTTTGTGCTCTGCATTTACATACACTCCACCTTCAATGGCCTTTTTGCGATCTAGGGATAAGGGATTAATTGCCGAAGTCTCTGTAGTAGGCTTAATTTGCCCAGGGTCAAAATCGTAATAAATTCCACTTGTCCCAAAATCGAGTTTGAATTTGTCACTGAGATAGTATTTCAAATCATATTTCAGGTTATAATTATTGATGGATGACACCCAATCGAACTCGGCGGCAGTAATACTCAGATCATAATCATACTTGCTGATAATGGCCGATAAATTAGAAAAGAGTTTGTCATTAAAAATATGGTTCCACCGTAGGTTTCCCGTTGAATTACCGTAACTGCTACTGAAATTACCACCTAGTTTAAAGGCATCCCGACCAAAATATCCCGAGAGAAAGAGTCGGTTCGCATTGTTTAGGTTATAGTTACCTTTTAAATTAAGGTCATAAAAACTCACGCTATTATCTTCCCCTGCAGCCTTCAGCAAAAGATCGGCATAGGAGCGTCGCCCCGCTACTAAAAACGATCCTTTTTCCTTGAACAAGGGACCTTCAAGCGCAAGGCGACTTGAAATAATACCAATACCACCCGTAGCGGCAAACCGCTTGCTGTTGCCATCTTTTTGACGAACATCGAGCACCGAAGATACCCGACCCCCGAAACGCGCAGGAATACCTCCCTTATAGAGTTTCACATCCTTGATGGCGTCGGCATTAAAAACCGAAAAGAAACCGAACATATGCGAGGTATTGTATATGATCGCCTCATCGAGCAAAACCAGGTTTTGGTCACCTGCCCCTCCCCGTACATGAAAACCACCGGTACCTTCACCGTTGTTGGTAACCCCTGGAAGCATTTGTAAAGATTTTAAAACATCTACCTCTCCCATAACCACGGGCATCTGTTTTACGGTGGTGATGTTCATTTTGGCAACGCTCATTTCGGGTTTACGAAGTAGAGCCCTTTCGGGTTCATCGGCAATAACGGTAACTTCCTCAAGTTGGGTGGAAAACCCGGTAATTTCAAAGTCCATTTTTTGATTGGCATCGAGTATTACTTCCTTGTTAATTTCGGTATACCCTATGTAGGAAATGCTCAAGGTATAATCTCCCTCAGGAGCAGTAAGGGAGTAAAAACCATATTCGTTGGTCACTACCCCAATGGTCGTGCCCTTTAAAAAGACCGAGGCCCCGAATAATATCTCCCCATCACTTTTATCGGTAATGGTGCCGCTAATGGTATGGTTGCTCTGGCCCATAGCCGTCATACATGTCAAAAAAGAGAACCATAGCAACCATACGGTAGTTTTAGTTGCTGGGTTCAATTTGTGCTTACTGTTCATTTTTTGATTGATTTTGATTAGAATTTTTATTCCTAACCATAGACAAACTAAAAAATGGAGGGTTGCATCAAGGGTTATTTATTATTTGTTAAGAGTGTATTTACTTGCTATGGAGATCTGTTAAAAATTGTTGATAAGTACGACTTTTCATCGACGGGCAAAGTGTTAAATTCGTAGGAATTAGTTGATGTCTCGATTATACCGCATTTAAGAAAAGACAAAAGAAATTTAGGATATTTCCAAAAGAATAAATCTTGTTAAAAATATTTGCTGATTCCTTCGAATCTGATTGGGCTTTGCTTTGGATTTGCTTCGACTTCGCCCCGAATGTCAAACTTAAGGCAACTACTTATTACAAAATCCTTGGTTAGAGTTTGTGCTCCAAACTTCCAATTTCAAACATTATAATTTGTACTTCCAACCTATGAACTTGTACTTCAATCATCATGTTTTTCATTTTTTTCTTTCCTAAATGCAACTATATTACATTCGCATTGTCTTTGTAGTAATAAATGTAATTGAGTAGGTTAAAACCATTCTGTAATCCTTGGAAACCGATATTCGTTTTACGCACCGCGACCTTGTAGAAAAGTGCAAGTCCGGCAATCCTAACTCGCAATACCAACTGTATTCGCTCTATGTTGATGCGATGTACAATATTGGCATGCGTATGTTGGGCAATAAGGAGGATGCCGAGGATATTGTACAGGACAGTTTTATAGATGCCTTTAAGTACCTAGGACGTTTTGAGTATAAAAGTTCGTTCGGGGCATGGCTCAAACGGATCGTGATCAACAAGAGCATCAACCATTTGAAGGCAAAACAGGTACCAGTGGTTCCGATGGAATCGCATGAATACCACTTAACAGAGGAAGTGGAAGAACATGTAGAGGCCATGGACATCAGCAAGGTAAAAAAAGGAATTGCTCAATTGCCTGCCGGTTATAAACAGATCATTAACCTATACCTGATAGAGGGCTATGATCATATTGAGATCGGGGAAATATTGGACATCTCGACATCAACGTCTAAATCCCAATATCACAGGGCCAAAAAGAAATTAGTTGGAATTATACAAACATTGTAATGGACAATTTTGAAAAACATATTCGGGAAAATACAGCGGAATTCGATGAATTCAAGGTGGATAAGGCAAAATTATGGACAACCATTGCCAAGGAGCTGAAGACCGAAGAACCCAAGGTAATACCGCTTTGGAAATCGCCATTGATCCGTATCGCAGCCAGTTTAGCCCTGCTTTTGGGCCTCGCAGGATTCATCGGCATGTCGATCTTGGGAAATAGTGATACTGAAACACAATACGTCTCTAAAGAGTTGTTGGACATAGATATGCACTATAAAAACTTGGTATCCTATCAGGTAGAACTGGTACAGAACCATCCAAAACTATCAAGTGAGGATAAGACCGAGTTTTTATCCTTTATGGATGAACTCGACGAAGAGTATGAACTATTGCGATTGGAGATGCGCAATAATCTTGATAGCGAAAGGGTGCTCGAGGCCATTATTTCCAATTACAAACAACGCATAACCCTAATTGAGCAGCTATTGCAACAAATTAACGATTCTAAAATACAAGACGATGATTATGGATACACGTTATAAAATAGTCCTGTGGATAGCCTTAGTGCTGTGCTCGGTTCACGTTATCACGGCACAGCAGAGCGTATCTAAAACAATGGAGAAAAGTTTTGTCCTCAACAATACGGGGGAATTTCAGTTGGAGAACAAATATGGGAACATTACCCTGACCGGATGGGACAAGGACAAAGTTTTGGTCAACATCTCTATAAAAGTCAATCATAGAAAGCAGGAAAATGCCAAGGATCTGTTGGGTCGTATCAATCCCAAGATTAAATCCAGTGTTGGTTTTGTGAGCATCATCTCTGAAATCACCAATAAGAATAGAGGCTGGTTTGCTGACTTTTTCAATGATGCGAACCCAATTGACTCTGACCGTAGTCATGTACAAATTGATTACGAGGTATACCTGCCACGCAAAGCAAAGCTTAAGGTGACCAACCGTTTTGGCGATGTGGTCATTGAAGATTGGAGCGGCGCTCTGAATGTGCTTTTAGAACATGGCGACCTTTGGATAGGTGATAATTTGAGCAAGGCCGATATTACTATGAAATATGGAAAATTGCGTGCCCGTAATATCAATTATGCCAATATCTATCTAAAGAATGGTGAACTTGATATGGAAGATTCCAAAAGCCTTAAACTAAATACGGTTGGTAGTAATATGAACGTAAATATCATTTCTTCTTTGGAAATCTATTCTAACAAAGATCATATTGCCCTGGCGGAAGTGGAGGCCGTTTATGGGAGTCTAAAGTTTACTACCCTGGAAGTTCAAAGACTGATCAAGGATGTAGATCTAAACTTAAAGATTGCTGATTTCAGGGTTTTCGAAATCATTGACCCTGCTGCGGAGATTGCCATTGAACAAGAATCATCCGATATTGGTCTGACCGTATCCAATTTTTCACATCAGTTCAATGCCAAGTTGGAACAAGGATTGGTTCGTTTGCCAAAATCATTTGAGAATGTCAATTCCAATATACTGGATAAAGGACGAAAGCTTCGTGAA
>CAZHJO010000185.1:0-6026 GCA_964532755.1 uncultured Maribacter sp.
ATGGCGATTATCTTTTTTAATTCGAGTTGATCAAATCCGTAAGTTAAAATTGCATCAGCCGCCTCAGTTGCGAATCCCGACCCCCAATATTCAGGGAAAAATCTATATCCAAGATCAATTTCATCGAATTCTGGCAGATATGCCAAACCCGACCAGCCTACAAATTGCATCCCTTTCTTTAGAATAGTAGCCCATCGTCCATAACCGTAAACTTTATAATTATTAATTCTTTCAGATATGGCCTTTTCAATTTCTTCCAAGGAGTTAATAATAGGTTCTCCCGTATATTTTTGTACTTCTGGACAAGAATGTAACCTTAGAAGATCTTCCTTATCATCTAAAGTGATTTCCCTTAATAATAATCTTTCCGTTTCTATCAAGTTTTCTAAATTTTTTACAACGCTTTGTGTATGTAAGGTGGCAGGCTTCTGCGCGACATGAACATCATACTTTGTTGTGTATAGTTTTTTTCTTTTATCGCTTTAGAGATCCTTTTCAATAGTATTACTTTATCAGTTTGGCGACTTCAATTGGTATAAATTTCGGCAAATAACTTGGTGTACATCCCCTAGGAACCACTTCATTCTTGTAAAGACCAGTTTCTTCCCCTATGGCGATACATCTTGCACGATATTCTTCTTGCCATTTGCCTATTTGACCAGCAGTAAAATTCATGGCCCATTGAACTTCAGGTAGTTCATTTGCCATGTCAGATTCTATTGAGTTTAATAGGTTTTCCGTATTTGAGAAGCTGGTATTCCCCATCCATCTTAATCTTGCTTGGTAATACCAGAAAATTCGCCTTTGGAGCACAGAGCGACTATTTTTCCATGATTCTATTAGTGCAATTGTCTTTTTGTCCTTGGAAAGTTGGTTAGCCATCAACCAGTCTATTAATTGGTTGCGTTCATCAAACTCATGATTTTGGATGTCGTTATCAAGTTGGTCTATAACTTCCTGTGACAGAAGTTTTTTATCCATAATTAGAATTGCCAATTGACGAGGTATAAATTCACCTGTAGACCAAAGCTCCAAAGCCAATTCGTGGTCTTTTTTTATTTCTTTGCCAATTTTTCGCAAATCCCCAAGTTTAGTAGTTTCCTTATTGATTTGGGCATAAATTTTCTTTGCTTTTGAGGACAATTCCATATCAATCTATTATATTTTTTTAATTACACAACGTAGGAATATGATTATTGATCATATATGTATTTTAGGCGCAATTCCAATATAATCATTTTTAAATTCGTATTCGCGGTCCCATAAAACGACGCTTTTATAGGAATATTAATCGATTCTAAAGCCCACCCGGACATTGAGACCCTTATGGAAGCCAAATTCTTCCTCGAGTGCCCAGACCCAATAAACCTGTTTCAACCAGACTACTTGAAGAAATTGGATCCATAAAAAAACAAAGCCCTGGTGTCGAAATACGTCATTGACACTTTTGATTTTGTAATTTCTAGCTTATCTCTAGTAAGTGATGATATTGTAACAGAGATGGAGATAAAGAGAAACCTTGGTTTCTTTCCGGTCATACCGACTTAGATCTTATTTTACGTCGCCGTAGCCATACAGCACATCACGGAGCACAGGCTATTAGCTATTTACGAATAAACGGTATGCTGAACAACTACGGGGTTTTAGGTAAAAATGGACTAACCTTATTCTTTCGAGTTAAGAACCGAGTGCAAGGTAAATAATCATAGAATAACAAAGGCCATCTTCGAATTAGGCTGAAACAGAAGTTCAACTAAACGATTCTCTCTTTGTATTATTAACATAATTGTATACAAAAGGCAAGGGGAATAATGCCCTTTATCCCCTATATTTGGGATATAAAGCGAATAAACCCTTAGTGTTGATTGTAGTACAAAATTTAATCCCGATCATGAACCCACGTAAAAAACAACTGATTTTAATACTGTTAATATCACTAATGGGAATCACATCTTATGGGCAAGAATTAACGAATGAAATCGCGTGGAGTATAAAATATGGCCGTACTGAAAATCTGGAGCATTTAATTACCATGGACCGCATCAATGAATGTGTAGGCGTAGCAGAGAGCAAAAAATATAGTTATTTAGCAGTGAGTATCAAATTAAAATCGATGAAATCCTTACGCTTTTTTGTTGAAAACGGCGCCGATATCGAGGGGGTTTGTGCAGATAAAACACCTTTGATGTATGCGGCAAAATACGGGCAATTGGAAATGGTCAAATATTTAGTGCAAAAAGGAGCTGATCTCAATGCGGCCTACAAAGGAAAGACCACATTAAATTTCGCAAGGCAATTTCATCAGCGCGACATCATTAAATATATAATAGAACATAAAAAGACATTAAAAAAGATGCAGGACGACAGGTACAATGAAAACCCCCAGTCTAGTTCTTGAAAGTTTAAATAAGCGATAAATCAAAAAGAGCAAAAATCATGAACGGACTCGACATAGTTATGGTCATTGCCATCATCTTGTTTGCGAGATTAGGTATTCGCCTGACATCTAGATATATTAAAATGCGAAAAGATAAAAAGGATATCACAGATACCAAAGACCTCTAAGAAGGGATCCCGAACAAGGATTATATGCATCGGTTGATTTAAACATTGTTATTCATTTAGGTTAAGAATCGAGTCTAGAAACAGTCATTCGAAAATGATAAGCGTTAAGAACATACCGAACTAAAACCAAAGTTCAAATAAGCAATGAAAACACGAGGCGCAATACACCCGGTTGACAAAAAACATCGGATTATTTCATTGGATATTCTTCGCGGTTTTGCTGTGCTGGGAATTCTAATTATGAACATCCAAAGTTTTTCCATGCCTGGTGCCGCATACTTGAATCCAATGGCTTATGGGGATATGACCGGAATAAATAAATGGGTATGGATCCTTAGTCATGTGTTTGGAGACCAAAAATTCATGACCATTTTCTCTTTGCTCTTTGGTGCAGGAGTGGTTTTGCTTTCTGAGAATGCCGAAAGAAAATCTGTGAATTCCACGGGATTGCACTATCGCAGAACCTTTTGGTTGTTGGTTATTGGTTTAATACATGCCCATCTTATTTGGTATGGAGACATTCTTGTTGCTTATGCCATTTGCGCTTTATTTGTTTACCTATTCAGAAAAGTAAAGCCCAAAACATTACTCATCCTAGGGATACTATTGATTGGAGTACATACGCTTATATACCTGCTTATTGGGTTTAGTATGGGTTCTTGGCCCGCCGATGCCATTGAGGACACCCGACAAAGTTGGCTGCCTGCTGCAGAAGCCATACAAGAGGAAATTTCGGCTTATACCGGAACCTTTGGACAGCAATTATCAGAACGTTCACAGAGCGCATTTTTTATGGAAACTGCGGTTTTCCTTATGATATTCCTGTGGCGCGCCGGTGGACTTATGCTCGTTGGTATGGCATTGTATAAGTGGGGGATTTTTTCGGCGAAAAAGTCGAAAGTATTCTATACCAGAAGTTTTCTATTGAGCTTTACAATAGGGCTTCCGATTGTCATTTATGGCCTTGTACAAAACTATGCGAACGATTGGGCAATGGAATATTCCATGTTCCTGGGTGTACAGTTCAACTACTGGGGTAGTCTCTTAATTGGTTACGGCTATATTTGTTTGGTGATGCTAATGGTAAAGAGTAATGGTCTGGGAGCGATTAAAAAACGCCTGGCCGCGGTCGGACAAATGGCGTTGACCAATTACCTAATGCAATCTATTTTCTGTGTCTTTGTCTTTTATGGCATAGGCTTTGGACTGTTTGGTAGTATCGAAAGAATTTGGCAGCTGTTATTTGTCTTGGGTATTTGGGTGTTACAGCTATCTTGGTCCTTGCCTTGGCTAAAGAAGTTCTATTTCGGTCCATTTGAATGGGCATGGCGCTCGCTCTCTTACCTTAGGGTACAGCCCTTTAAAAAAAATAGGATTGTTGACTTAAATAAACACTAAAATTCACAGTTACCAATGAGATTCGCCCATACAAACATAGTCAGTACTAATTGGAAGAAGCTTGCTGATTTCTATGTAAAAACTTTCAATTGTAGCATTGTTCCTCCCGTTAGAAATCAATCCGGCGAATGGCTTGACAAGGGAACCGGATTGAAGAACGCGAAACTGGAAGGGGCTCACCTTCTTTTACCAGGATATGGTGAGAATGGACCAACCCTTGAAATATACCAATACGAGCATATTGAAGATCAAGAATATATTTTACCGAATAAAAGGGGCTTTGGACACATTGCTTTTGAAGTTGATAATGTTACGATTGTTCTCGACAATTTAGTTCTTAATGGAGGGGAGGTATTTGGAAAAATCACAAAAAGAAAAGTTGAAGGCGTTGGAGAGATTACATTCGTTTATGTGCGTGACCCAGAGGGGAATTTGATTGAATTACAGTGCTGGAAATAAGATCAGTGTTCGACAATACCGATACGAAATACAGAATCTCTTGCTTAAACCAAACCTCAGCACAGTTTAAATAAACGTTTATTAATATAAGTGGGAACGCATCAATGATTATGTCCCATTGCTGGAGCTAATTGAAAATATGGGAAAGAAAATAGACTTTGTTACACCTGAATTACAAAAATTCATTAATAACCAAAAAATATTTTTTGTAGGAACAGCTGCCAATGATGGGAGGGTCAATATATCCCCAAAGGGTACCGACTCGTTCCGGGTTATTGATCAAAATAAGATTGTCTGGTTGAATTTGACGGGTAGTGGCAATGAAACTGCAGCGCATTTACTAAAGAATAGTCGAATGACCATTATGTTCTGTGCTTTTGAGGGAAAACCTATGATTTTAAGACTGTATGGTAAAGCTAAGATATATCATAAGAGAGATAATGAATTCCACGAATATCTAGGATTGTTCGCAGAAAACGTGGGGTCTAGGCAGATAATCGAAATGAACATTGACTTAGTTCAGATTTCTTGTGGTTTGGCGGTGCCGTTTATGGATTTCAAAGAAGAACGAACATCCTTAAATTCTTGGGCTGAAAAACAGGGAAAGGATAGAATTGAAGAATATTGGGAGAATAAGAACACTAAAAGTATTGATGGGTTTGAAACGAATATTCTTGACCCTTAAAAACAGGCTAAAACGAATACATTAAAAAACACTCCGACAAGCACCATTTTTATCTGTGGTCCCTCTTGGGTTAGATCGCTCCGCTCTTGGACCAGAGAGGGTAAGTCATTTATATCGAACTATTTGTCAGCTCGCCAACCTAATGGGCCTCCGAATTGTATGCCTTTATAATTTAATGGTTCATTTAAAGGTCATAAACGACAAAATGCCAATCTGCTTTACCATAACTGGGGAATGGTTTATCTGTATCCATATTTCTTGACCATATCTGTATTTCAAAACCAGTAGGATCTTGATACATTAGACCTATAATGGTTGGGTCCCAATCCCCATCTGAATAAGAATTCTGCACAGTAAGCTGCACTATATAATTAGCATCATTTACTAATCTATCAGGTAAATTAACTTTAAAATTAGCTTCTCCAACAGCATCAGAACCACTTGTAATAGTTATTCCGGGTGTGGCTTTAAGTATTGTTCCTTCCGAACTGATTTTTCCAAACGCTACTGCTGTATACATGTTTTACTATTTAATGAATTAATTTCTTACTAATAAAGATAAATGCTTCTTACTTTTTTAACAAATCTTTCCTACATTTATTTAAAAATATGCCAATTAGCACCCTATTAAATAGAAAAACCACAATAATCCCATTACTAAGACCTTGTGGTTGAATTAAGTGGTCCCACCCCACCAGAGGCGGGCAGGCTGGGTTAGATCGCTCCGCTCTTGGACCAGAGAGTGCCCGCTCGTGAAAATGCCAAGCCCACGGCTTACAGCCGGTTGTTTTTTGGTTCGATCCGATGTCATACCTTCGGTACGCCCCGTCCCAAAACAAAAAACCCACACTCCGTTTGGAGGGTGGGCTTTGCGCTTTAAGTGGTCCCACCTGGGCTCGAACCAGGGACCCCCTGATTA
>CAZHJO010000186.1:0-6018 GCA_964532755.1 uncultured Maribacter sp.
ACATTGATCGCCTTTCAATCTACATTAAAAGGATTGAACAAACTTTTGTTGAACCAGGATAAGATTGAACAAGATTTGGAGAACAATTGGGCTGTTGTCGCCGAGGCCATACAAACGATATTAAGACGTGAAGGCTACCCTAATCCCTATGAGGTATTAAAGGGATTAACTCGTACGAACGAAAAAATAAATCAGCAAACAATTGCCAATTTTATAGATACGCTAAAAGTTTCAGATGTCATAAAGGCTGAGCTAAAAGATATTACTCCCGGTAATTATACTGGCATTTAGGCTATTGTCCCAAATAAAAAAGCCGCATCAATTGAGCGGCTTTCTTATTGATTCCATTGCTATTTCTTAGGCATTCCTATGAATTTCAACTTGATGTGGATAAGGTATTTCAATGCCAGCTTTATCAAGGGCAAGTTTAGAATTTTCCAAAGTTCCGAAATACACATCCCAATAGTGTTCAGGCTTACAGAATGGACGTACCGCGAAATTAACGGAACTATCGGCTAATTCCGAAACGTTGACTGAGGGTGCCGGATCTTGTAGTACCAAAGGATTTGATGTCAATACCTCCATTAAAACCTCCTTGGTTTTTTTTATATCCTCATCATAACCTACTCCAATGGTAGTATCTACACGTATTAGACCTTCAGCCGTATAATTTATGATATTACCATTGGCCATGGCGCCATTGGGTATTATCGCTAATTTATTCCCAGGAGTTATAAGTTTCGTAGTGAAAATTTCAATTTCCTTTACAGCTCCCAATTCTCCCTGGGCCTCTATCAAATCTCCTATTCTATAGGGTTTGAATATCATGATCAACACACCTCCTGCAAAATTTGCCAAGGAACCTTGCAGTGCCAAGCCAACCGCTAAACCAGCTGCTGCAATTACCGCAGCGAACGTAGTGACATCGACACCTAACTGGGAAATCACAACAAGAATCAAGAATATCTTCAGTGCCCACGACATCAAATTCAATAAAAATCTTTGTAAGGATTCATCGTAATTACTTTTTGCCATCATTTTTCTGGCAGCGCCAACAATTCTCTTAATTATCCAGGAACCAATAACGTATATGAGAATTGCCGTAAGCAATTTGGGCCCAAATTCCTTTGCCAATTCAATTCCGTACTTAAACCATTCTTCTGCTTTTTCCATTTTAAAAACTAGTTAATGTTAATTGATTACGAAGATATGAATTGCATTAAAAAATACATCTAAATCATAGGCAAAGAATACATGCTGGTTTTACCAATAAAAAAACCCATCAATACTGATTATTGATGGGTCTATATTTTAGTTGTAAATCAACTAACCTTTTAGAAAATTACCAATTTCCTCAAGTCCCTCGCCCTTGTAATCAGATTTTTGGATGGCCTGCATAAATTGAATTAAATTGGCAGGTTTCATATCATTGCCCAACACGCGAATGAGCATAAAACCTTTTTCGTCATTGTCCCCATAGATAATTACTTCATCTATCATTTCATCATCACCCATATATTTGATTACTCCCTTTCCATAACTGGTATTGAGCTTCATAAGGTCAATGAATTTTTCATTTTTCAGGATAGCCTTGACATTTGCTTTTTCAGCTTCAAACTCCATTGTATTTGAATCATTTTTCTTAAAAGCCAATACGTTCATCTTTTTCAAGGAATTTAAGGCCTCACGCTGATCTTCATTCAAATCTGCTTTTTCCATGTTCAAAAGGCTGACAGGAAGATCCAAAGAAAGAAAATTGGGGTTTTCAGAATTATCAACATAATACTCCTGCAGGCTTTGTGTAGATGAACAACTGGCCAAAACCAACATTAATACGACGATTAAACTGCCTAATACTTTTTTCATGTGTTCGTTTATTGTGATTGTATTGAAAATTACAAAAAATCGGTCACTAACAGAATAGCAACCGATTTCAATTTCTCTTTACTTGTGTTTCTTTGCGTCGTTCAATTCTTCCGGAAGATTCATCTTTTTTGTTAAGGTGCTAATTTTGTTAAGGTCAATATCCCCTGTCATTGAAACTAGTACGGTCTCAAATTTTCTGCCGTTTACGTCAACATCCATATTCTTCATTCCTGATACGAACATCAACAATTCGGTCACATGGTCTTTATGCTTTCCGTTTTTGATGTAGAACTTAACATTCACATCCTTATCCTTTACCCGCATCAATTCTTCTAAAGAAGACTTTTTGAGATATTTTTTTACAGTGGCCGACATGTCTGCTGCTACGCCCTTGTCTTCTGTAATAAATACCTTTATGCCATTTATTCCCTTCGCCATTTCGACAAACTCCCTTGCGTCCTTGTCATCATCAAGACTACCGATTGAAGAGACCAAATCTATCATTCCCTTATTAACGATTACGGCACCTACATTGTCCATATCTTCAAATTTATCGAAGATAGACTGTGAGAAACCTGTTAATGGTAAAAGGGCAATTGCTAAAATTAAAGTGATTTTTTTCATGATTCCTGTTTTTTGATTGATTCTGATTGATTCTGATTGATTTATATATAGTGGCAGTTTACATTTTACATGAACAGTAAACTGCCTTTGTTTGTATTACTAATTCTTTTTTCCAGCATCGTTCAACTCTTCTGGTAAGTTCATTTTTTTGGTTAGAGAACCTATTTTTCGCAAGTCGATATCTCCGGTCAAAGAAAGCAGCACAGTCTCGAATTTTCTACCGTTCACTTCAACATCAACCTTGTTCATGCCTGTAACGAACATCAACAACTCACTTACATGGTCTTCATCCTTACCACTTTTAATATAGAACTTTACGTTAGTATCTTTATCTTTTACACGCATTAGTTCTTCCAATTTTGCACTCTTAAGATACTGATTCATGGTTCTCATCATATCTGCCGATATGCTTTTATCTTCAGTGATGAATACTTTCAAATTCTTGAGACTTTTGGCAATGTCCATAAAATCCTGTGCTTCAGGTTCATCGACTTCAACATCAATATTTGAGAGTAGCCTGAACATGCTAGGGTTTACAACTACGGCACTCACGTTATCCATATCCTCGTATTTGTCAAACTGTGAATAGCCCAAGGCAGGTAAAACTGCTATTACTAGTATTGTTATAATTTTCTTCATGATTTTAATATTAATTACTATTGTAAATTTTTTGTTTTGTGTTTTCAAACTCATTTAGGTAAGCTACTTTTTCAGTGCCCTTACTAAAATTGTCAGCTAAAAGACTCAATGCTTTTTTTGTTTCATTATATGCATATTCAGCCTCTTTTTGTTTTTGGTATTCATTACCAAAGTATATGCCAAACATCAGAACTGCTACAGCTGCTACGGAAGCCCACTTGAAATAATTTCTTCTGGTTTTTAGTGGAACCTGCTTGGTAAACCGTTCTTCTTTGGCCAAGGAAAAATATTGGAACATTGGGGCATATTGCGCTAGATGTGTTGGTACACTTTCTTGCGAGAAATACGTTCTTAGCTCTTTTTCTTCAGCTACCGAAGTAGAGGCTTCAAGATATTTTTCCAATAGTTTTTCTATTCTATCCAATTCCATAACTATGTTTTTGCATTAATTTTTCCCTTACTGTTTTACGTGCCCTTGACAGGGTAACCCGTATTGCGGTTGGTTTCATCTTCAATAATTCACCTATTTCATCAAAATCGTATTCCTCTACATCCCGTAATTGTAATACCATTTTTTGTTGTTCGGGCAAATCCTCTATAATCTTCTCTACCCAACTTAAACTATCCCTTGTCTCGACCTGTTTTTGCAATGAAGCGTTATCATCGCCATAATTACTATGAACAAGTTTCAAATTGCTGGCCTGTTTTGATTTCAACCGATCCAAACAAAAATTCTTGGTCATTGTCATGGCAAAAGCCTCAACATTTTTATAACTGCCAATACTCTCATTTTTTGACCACAACTTCATTAAAATCTCCTGAGTGGCATCCTCAGCCTCCTCTCTTGAAACAAGCAAACGCTTTGCGAGCCTATAGAGTTTATCCTTAAAGGGCATTACCACATTTAAAAATTCCGACTGTTTCATTTATTGGCTTAGTTGTCAGCAACCATTCTTTCAGGTCTTCATAAGCAAGACGAAGTATATCGAATTTTGTTACAAATAATTTTAATTTACTGTTAATGTCCGTAAATTAGGCATCCAAATAAAAAAAAGTTGCGTATATAGCCTACAAATTAAACCTCGATAGTTCCTACACTTTATTTAATTAATTTGGAATGATAATTGAGGTTCTTTGTTGATCATTGCAAAAAAAAAAAAGAAAATTATGAAAAAGTATCTATTACTATTCCTGTCCATAGGACTGTTTGTCACCTCTTGTAAGAAAAGTGATGATGACCTTACACCTCCAGATGGTATTGATCCAGATCCAACTGCTGATGTCCAGGTTCAGGACTTTATGTGGAAAGCCATGAATTTCTGGTATTTCTGGCAAGCTGAAGTACCGAATTTGGCGGATGACAGGTTTCCAAATACGAATGAAGGTGTTGCAGCGTATACAGAGTTTCTTGCTTCGGAAACAGATCCTGGGGTCTTTTTTGATGATATGCTATTATTCAGTGAAGATAGGTTTAGCTTTTATTCAGATGACTATAAAGAGTTGACCCAGGCGTTCGCCGGAATATCTAAAAGTAACGGGCTAGAATTTGGACTAGTGCGTTTTTCCGATAACAATGACATTTTCGGCTATGTACGCTATATTGTACCTAACTCTGATGCGGCTACCAAGGATATTGAAAGAGGTGAACTATTCACTGGAGTTGACGGTCAAACACTTACAATTGATAATTATACAGACTTGCTGTTCGGTGCAAGTGACACCTATACCTTGAACATGGCGGATATCGCCAACGATGTGGTTACTCCCAACGATAAGGAAGTAGTATTGACCAAACAAGATGGTTTGGTCGAAAACCCCGTGTTCCTTTCTAAAACCTTTGACATTAACGGTGAGAATATAGGATACTTGGTTTATAACGGTTTTACTAATGAATTTGACGAGGACCTGAACACTGCTTTTGGTGAATTCAAAGCAGCAGGAGTTACCAACTTAGTGTTGGATCTACGTTATAACCCGGGCGGTTCAGTTAACTCTGCCCGTTTGTTATCAAGCATGGTTTATGGTACGAATACAGATGAATTATTTTTGAGACAGCGTTGGAATGCCAAAATACAAGGACAATTGAGTGATTCACAACTAGAGGATTACTTCGCGGATGAAACAAGTGACGGCACAGCTTTGAACACTCTTAATCTTACAAAGGTTTATGTTTTGGCAACGAATAGTTCAGCTTCAGCCAGTGAGTTGGTTATCAATGGACTTGCACCGTATGTTGATGTTGTTCATATCGGGGAGACCACAAGAGGAAAAAATGAGTTTTCAATAACAATGGTCGATGATTTTGATGGTAGTTATATCTACAATCCTGAAAGAGAGGCGAATATTAACCCCGATAACCAATGGGCCATACAACCATTAGTTGGTAGAAATGAGAATGCCGATGGTTTCTTTGATTATACGTCAGGTCTCGCGCCAGATATTGAACTTGAGGAAGATTTGGCCAACTTAGGTGTTTGGGGTGATCAAAATGAACCCATGCTAGCTAGGGCCATACAAGAAATTACTGGGGCAACCGGTAAGCGCAGTTTCGAAGTGCAAATGCCCGCAGATGTTATGACAGACTCAAAAATGTTCACCATTATGAAGGATAATATGATATTGGACAAGCCATTAAATCTAAAAATACAGTAGTAGTTGATAATTGCATTTAAAAAAGCCCTGACATAATTAACAGGGCTTTTTTATTTCATATTCGATGGTTACAAGTTAAGATTTAAACCTGCATTAAAATTTCTTCCCTTTGTCGTATACCCAATAATCTCAACATAATCAGCATTGAACAGATTTTGCACTCCAATAAACACTTTTAACCGTTTTGGTAGCAATTCATGTTCAGCATATACATTCAGCAATGAATACGGGTCCAGA
>CAZHJO010000187.1:0-6017 GCA_964532755.1 uncultured Maribacter sp.
TGGCCAATACTTCGATTACTTTTAAAACTGACATAATTAGTGTATTTATTGTTTCCTTAAAATTAACAAATAAAAAGAAGAAAGACTACGGTTAAAGCAAAAATCAACCGTTTAAGGCAACGACTTCATTCACTTTGTCCCCCATCATATTCTTTAGCATTGTTTCAATGCCATTCTTAAGGGTGAAAGTTGATGAAGGGCAACCACTACAAGCTCCCTGTAAAATTACATTCACTGTCTTACTGTCCTCTTCATATGATTGGAAAAGGATGTTTCCTCCATCACTTGCAACTGCCGGTTTAACATATGCTTCAAGAATATCGATGATTTGCTTCGAGGTATCATCCAGAGTCTCATTATTTATACGGTCTATTGGATTCTCAGGATTTTTTTGGGCAATATTGGCTTCAGAAACCACTTCATTGCCATCAGCTAAAAAGTCCCTGACCAATTCACGCAACTGCATTGTAATATCATCCCATTCCGCAACATCGAATTTGCTGATTGATACATAGTTCTCATCAAGGAATACTTCTTTTACGAAGGGAAATTGAAACAATTGCGATGCCAAATTAGACCCTTTGGCTTCTTCAATATTCTTAAACTCGAAAGCAGCGGGTACAATTCGCATATTCGAAACGAATTTCATTACTGCAGGATTTGGAGTTACCTCTGCGTATACGGTAACTGGAATTTTTTTGCCCCGGGTCTTTTCAAGGACAACCGGTTCGTTAGTATTCAAATATTCAACAAGTTGTTGTGCAACCTCATCCTTGACATCGGCCCATTCGACAATATCAAAGCACTCCAGCCCTATGAAGTTGCCCGATATATAAACAGTTTTTATGAATGGAAGATGAAATAATTGTTGTGCCAAAGGTGAATTCTTGGCCTCATCTATGTTTTTAAACTCGTAATTTTCGTTTTGGGTAATGAAATGGTTGGTCTCAAATTTAAGAACCGACGGGTTACTGGTTTCCTTAACTGTAATTGAATACTCTTTCATACATTTTGTTTTTTTGCTAAAATACAAAGTTATTCCTAGTATATTGCTATATAATAATGTGGCAATTCAACCGTTATATGTTATGTTTAGTCGATATTAAATAGAAATTCCCAACATCTATATGAAACTTAGGTTCGTGCTAATGTTCGCTTTAATTGCTTTTGGCTTTAGGTCAATTGCCCAAGAAGGCGTCCCTGTATATTTTGATTATTTATCGGATAATTACTATTTGGTACACCCTTCAATGGCCGGCATAGGTGAGGGAGGTAAAATAAGGGGAACCATTAGGAAGCAATGGTTTTCAGTCGATGAGGCACCTAACTTACAAACACTCAATGCACATTTTAGATTAGGGGATAGCCCAAGCGGTGTAGGGGCCATATTTTTTAATGATGCTAATGGATACCATTCGCAGACTGGCTTAAAAATGACCTATGCCCATCATTTAAAATTAGGGGGTGATGTTCGATTTTTAAATCAGCTTTCATTTGGACTTAGTGCTGGTTTGTTGCAAAGTAGTTTGGATGAGTCCGAATTCCGTTCAGTGATACCTGATCCAATCATAACCGGAGGAAAAAATAGTGTGAGTTATTTTAATGTAGACCTTGGGATGTCTTATAACCTAATGGAATTCTATGCCCACTTTTCTGTTTTAAATGCCCTAGGAAGTGGAAGGGATTTATATACTGCGATTGAATTTGATAATCTTAGGAGATATCTATTATCCGCAGGATACATTTTCGGTAAAAATGAGTGGCAATACGAACCCTCGGTATTATTGCAGTTAACTGAATTCACTGAGGAAAAAACGATTGATATCAACGGGAAAGTATATAGGGATGTTGATTTTGGAAGAATCTGGGGCGGAGTTTCATATCGCAGAAGTTTTGATGGCGCCCAGTTCTTGGTAGATGGTTCGTTTGGTGAACAACGTTTGCAATTGATTACGCCGATAATTGGTGCGAACATCAAAAACTTTATGGTATCGTATAATTATTCCTATCAAATGGGCGACATTCGTTTTGATAATGGTGGTTTTCACCAAATTACAGTAGGTTATGATTTTGGTCAGTCAGAACGTAGATACGATTGTTATTGCCCCGCAGCACAGTAAATATGCCATACGCTGAACACCATACGCAATTTATGAATACGTATGGCGTATAGCGCAATTTGAAGTGCAAATCTCCTATTCCCACTTGTAGTTTTTCTTTTCAGCTTGTTTTTTTATAGCCTCGAGCATGGCATTCTCTAACTCACCTTTCGCATTTTCATTTTGGTTCTTTGCAATGAACGCCTCGCGTTTGGTATTAAGTTCTTTTATTTCTTTTTGAATTTTGTTGCGTTGAATCTTCTTTTCTTCGATATAGTTTTCTATTTGGGCTGTTGATTTATTCTTCAATGCTGCTGGCAATTGATCTTTTTTGATTTTGGCAACATCAAAATCCTTATCATTGGAAGCGTCCACTAAGTCCCAAGAAGAATTTTGGTATAATCTTGAGCTCTTGCTCACTGCACGTTTTACGGCAACGGCTTCTTCCAATTCCATGGCATTATCGTCCTGTACTGTTTGCAGCTCCATTTTTGATGCTCCCATAGCCCCATAGCCAATGTAAGTTTTGTTCAATTTTGAATTTAGTTTTATGATTATATCGTCATAGGGTGTATCAATATGCACTACCTGTCTGTTGTGATCAATGGCCATGTATTCCCCTCCGGTCATTGTAGCCCCTCGCCTCCAATCTGTGTTTATACCTTGCTGATAAGCACCACAGAATATAGTGTTGACGATTACCTCTTTTTCCTTGGCATTCATTACGGCATCCTTATAGTTCAATTTACCTTGGGTAAATGGTTCGTTTCCTGCAATGAAGATCAATTTTAGGTTATCCGGGTTTTTGCCCCAATTCAATTGCCTTAAGGAGGTATGTATGACCTGTCCACAATATTCTTCACCACCGTTTGTGGTCAAGGAAAATAACTTTTCGGATATTTCATCGAGATCATTGCTAAAATCAAGAACCTGCTGAATATACCCCTCACGGGATGATAGATTATCATTGCCATATTGGTAAAGTGCTATTTGCAAATTTGGTCGGGAGTCATTGCCGCATTTGGCATGGGTAAATTTGTTCACAATGTCCCAAAGTTGGGATTTAGCCTGGTTTATCAAACCATCCATACTGTTGCTTGTGTCCAATAACAAAGCTATTTTCACTGTATTATTCGATGTTTTATCAACCACATCACTGATTTTAGCTTCCGCAATAACTGGATTCTCCGTTGTTCGTTTCGTTTTTAAGTCACAACCATAAGTAGTATTGACGGTAAGTACCAAAATGCATATTCCCAAGATTTGATTTAAATTTTTCATTACTGATTTCTTTAATGTTAAGAGTATAAAAGTATGTTCAAACTAAATTGTACAAAACCGGAAATGAGTTAAGTGGTCCCTTGAATGAGTTAATGGGCCGGTTAAGTTCGTAAACGATGAAATTCCAAGAAAATAACAACGTTTTTAGGCTTTTATACATTTTTAAATGCGATATAAATCAGCTAAGTTTACGTTGAGTTTAAAGAATTATGAACAAGATTTATCATATAGCAATTGTTTTATTTATAGGTGCTTTCACCTGTTTCTCACAGGTTACCGAGCGTATTAATCCATTGCAGATAAAGGGCTCTGTGAAAGAACAGGAAAGCAATAGGCCGATTCTGGGGGTTGAGGTTTCCACAAATTCTGGGGAATACACTTTAACAGATGGTTTAGGGGAGTTCAAGATTTCTGTGGCTATTGGTGATGAACTCGTTTTCGAGAGCCCGCAATTTGAAACAGTCCGTCATATAATTAGGAGTAGTGAGGATGTTGATGTACTGGTCAAGGATTTTTCGAAAACTGATCAGGGTGTAACAGGACGAAGCAAAAGTGTTGAAAGTAGGGTTTCATTGCATAGAGCCTATTTGGATTCCGCTAATTCATATAAAAAAAACAATATAGAGACCAGTATTGATTTTATTACCAAATCAATAGCCCAATTGGGCAAAAGGGGCAACAAGAGCGAACTTTCCCAATCCTTGACCACCTTAGGCGAGGTCTACCTTTATCATAATCAATTTGATCTTGCCATAACCAGTTTTTTTGATGCTTTGGAAGCCCAAAACTCTGCAAGAACGACTTTTTTATTAGGAAAGTCCTATGTGTTGAACGGCGAATTTGAAAAAGCGAAAACCACGCTAGATCCTCTATTAAAGGTAAGGAATAAGGAGCCATTTCAGAAAGTTGAAATAAATGAGTATTTAGGGGATGCCTATTTAGGATTGGGAGATACTGACAAAGCAGTAGTTTTTTATGAAGAAGGATTGATAATAGCCGAAAAAAATCAGATAACCCCTAAAGTGACTGACCTAAATTCGAAAATAGCGGATGCATATGTAAAGGACAATCGAAGTATTGAAGCAGAGGGATATTATACCAATGCACTACAATTGGCCAAAAGACAGGCGCCACAACGATCCATTCAAGAGAAAGAGAAGGTGGCCGATTTTTATAATAAAAAAAATAGGTTTGATGAGGAAATTCAAATGCGCAAGGAGAGTTTGCATGAGCTTAAAGGATTACCTATAGAAACAAAAGTTGCCAAAGACAAAACGGTTTCACCCGATTCAATTACTTCACAGCGAATCAACTACAAAATTGCAAATGCCTATATAGCTCAGGACAATTATGATGAAGCCATTACATATCTTCAAAAAAGTATCGTTGAGGCAGATAGCGATGATGATCTGATAATTCAGAAAGATGCCACCAGAAAACTTTCTGAAGTCTATGAACACAAAGGAGAATTCAATAAGGCTTTTGAGACCTATCAGGCTTATGTCGCGGTGGTCGACACTTTATATATCCGTAAAGAACAGGAGATATCCCAGGCAGCCCGTTTTAACCGGGAAATTGCATCCAAACAAAGTAGAATAGCCGGTTTGGAACAGGAGCGCGAGCTATCGCAGAGCAGGTACGATCTCGCAATAACCGGCCAGCAATTGGAGCAGGAAAGTAATAAAAGAAAGAATTGGGTCATCTACTCCCTACTTTTTGGTATAGTGCTTACGGGCTTGGCTGCTTTCTTCTTTTATAGGAGCAATCGTCAACAAAAACTGGCCAATAATCTCTTAGCCCTAAAATCATTACGGTCACAAATGAATCCACATTTTATTTTTAATGCCTTGAATTCTGTGAATAATTTTATTGCTAAAAGCGATGAACGGAGCGCTAATAGGTACTTAAGTGATTTTTCAACCTTAATGCGGGCCGTTCTGGAAAATTCGGAAGAAAATTTTATTCCATTGTCAAAAGAATTGGAATTGATAGAGCTCTATGTGAAACTGGAACATTCCCGTTTTCCCGATAAGTTTGATTATCGAATAGACGTTGATGAATCTGTCGATATTGACAGTTTTCAAATTCCGCCCATGCTTTTGCAACCCTATATAGAGAATGCGATTTGGCATGGTTTACGCTACAAGGAAGTAAAAGGCAGTCTGAATGTAAATCTCGAATATCTCGATACAAATTCGATTCGAATAATCATTGAGGATGATGGTATTGGAAGGAAAAAGTCTGCCAAATTAAAGACGCAAAATCAGAAAAAACAAAAATCGAAGGCAATGGGTAATATCAGAAAAAGAATTGCCATTTTAAACGACATGTACAAAGACAAGGTAGATGTGCACATCTCAGATTTGAGTGATGACGGAAAGGGAACGCGAGTACTATTTACATTAAATAAAGAGTAATGAACTTAAGAGCACTTATAGTAGATGATGAGGCAAATAGTAGGGAAATACTCCGTAACTATTTGTCAAAATATTGTGCAGACATAATCGTCAAGGGAGAGGCAGCCTCAATACAGAAAGCTGTTGAATTCATAAAGAAGCAGGAGTTGGATTTGATTTTTCTTGATGTTGAAATGCCTTATGGTAATGCTTTTGACCTGTTAGATCAGTTGCCGGATAG
>CAZHJO010000188.1:0-6004 GCA_964532755.1 uncultured Maribacter sp.
GAATCCCAAAAACAGTTAATTGATCTTTACAAAAATTTGGGCTTGCACAAAGATGCCTACAAGAAATTAAAGAGCTGGCGTTGGGCTGTTGTTGCAAATGGAATAATGGAACTTACCCAGATGCAGGTAACGGAATCATACCAGATGATTGTAGGTTTTATAAACAATAAGAGGAGTGTTGTTAGAAAGCAGGCAGAAATTGCTACTGTAACCCTAAAAGACGAGGGGATTTCCTATTTCATGGATACTACCAGATATAGGATTTCTGAATGGCAACAACTTGTCCTATTGGAAGTTTTACGGAACAATAATGATTTTGAGCCCCCTCGGTTCAAAGCTTGGCTTACCTCGGGAAATAAACATGTGGTACTATTGGCACTTAGGTTTATTAAACATTTTAATCAGAACGATGCTAAAGCATCCTTGATAGAACTACTCAAACACCGTAACAACCAAATTAAGGAAGAAGCAATCAACTGTTTAAAGGAATTTCATGTGGTTGAAGCCCTAGACACTTTAAAATTGGTTTTTTGGCGCTGTTCGACCGATATAAAAATCCTAATTCTTGGAGCTATTGCCGAATTAGGTGATATCCAGGAAATCGAATTTCTTAAACAAATAGAACACAAAAGACTTCATTTTTCAGTAAAGAACAAGGCATTGAATGCAATCAATTCAATTGCACCGGAGAGTGTAATGCCAATTAATGAAATTGAAAGTACCGAAAACATTAAAGTCCCTGAAGATGAAGTAAAAGAAGTCCCCGAGGACATCATCACTGAAGAAAAGGCTGTGGAGATACAAGAAGTCATCGAGGAAGCCACCAATGAAGAGAGGATTGCTGAACTGGAGGTGGTCCTTGAGGAAGATACCATTGAAGAGAAGCTTGCTGAGATGGAAGTGGTCATTGAGGAAGATACCACTGAAGAGATGCTTGCTGAGATAGAAGTAGTCATTGAGGAAGATACCAATGAAGAGAAGCTTGCTGAGATGGAAGTGGTCATTGAGGAAGATACCACTGAAGAGATGCTTGCTGAGATAGAAGTAGTCATTGAGGAAGATACCAATGAAGTGAATGCAGTTGAATTAGTTGAAAATCCTTCTTTTGAGATTACCGATAAAGAACATGACACGGAATTATTTATTGTTGATTTTGCAAAAGTTGATAGCGTAATGGAAAGGAATTCTAAGAGCGATATTCGGGAACTGGAAAATGAGTTAATCAATTTTTTACCCATTGTTGTTTCGGAAGAGACCACATCAGAGAACAGTGGGGTAGATGTTGATTTTCTAGATGTTATCTATGATGAAATCAATCCTCCTACGAAATTGGGGAAAGAAGAACCCGTAGAGGACCATAAGGATTCTACGCTTGATTTTAATATCGAGGATTTGGCATTTTTACCTATTGTTGTCGATAGTGAATATGAGGACGTTTTAATGAAGGAAGAGCAACAATTTCAAGAAACAATGTTTGAATTTGATTTGGAATACGAGGAAGAGGTTGGGCAGAACGAAAAGATGGTCATTGAAGAAATATTGGAGGGAAATCTAAATGATAAAGAAACCCGATTGCCGAAAATCTCCGCCATTGAGGTAATCTATGAAGAGGTGATAGCGGAAGAAGGGCCAGTTAAAAATGAGGAAAAGAGCAGCACATGGCCAATGACTGAAGATGATGCATCTCCAGAAAAGGATACAGGAGAAGAAAGTGAGTTAGCTTCTATCATATCAATAATTCCTAAACCTTATGAATTTGATGATGAAGCTGTGGAGTTGCACCGTTTGTTATCCAATATTGAAGAATTAGGTGATCATCGTGAAATCCCATTTTTGACCAACTTGCTCTTAGACGAAACTAGACCTCTTATTAGAGAACGTATACGCGATGTGATTTATGGTATAGAAAGAGTACTAGATTCTGAAAATGATGCTATTGGATATAATGTCTTTGGAGAATTATTCAAGTCCTGTGATTTAGAATCCAAATTAGTTTTAATGGATGAAATGGTTTCTATTGGTGATAATAAGGAAGTGCTTCTACTATCCCAGCTAACCAATGATTCCAATATTGAAATAAGTTCAAAAGCAAAATCTTCCTTAGCAAAATTGAAGGAGCGCCTCTCAATTGAAGCACCTTTAGAAAGCCAAGCTGAACCTCTCGACCACACAAATTCTGAGGAGGGCAAATCAATACTACAAAATGAATTTGACGACTTATTGAATTTTACTGATGAATTCACATTAGAACATAGCATAAATATTGGGCAAAATGACAAAACAAAGAGTGGATCGGAAATCGAAATGAACAATACACTTTTATCCAAGTTGATGACGCTCCCTAACAAATTATTTGAAAACTTAAATGGATAGTAGTATTTCAAATATCATTCTTGAATACATTAACATTGTATTCTTAACGTACACAGCGTTGTTATTTATATTGTTTACGGCAATGGGTTATTTGGCTTCACGAAATTCCTTCCATTACAAAAACAAAAACAGCTTCGGAGATTTAACAAAACTTGCTGCATCACCTATAGCACCGGGTATCACAATAATTGCACCGGCATTCAATGAAGGCCTCACCATTGTTGAAAATGTTCGCTCATTATTGTCATTACAATATATGAATTATGAGGTAATGGTCGTAAATGATGGAAGTAAGGATGATACTTTGCAAAAGATGATAGATGCATATAGTTTGGAAAGAATTGATCGGCCGATAAATCCTGACTGGAAATCAAAACCAATCCGTGGCATCTACAAATCCAAACAAAGGTCGTTTTCAAAACTTACAGTAATAGATAAGGCAAACGGTGGTAAATCCGATGCTTTGAATGCGGGAATGGCCTTATCGGCCAACAAATATATCGGCTGTATAGATGTAGACTGTCTTTTAAAGCCAGATGCACTATTACACGTAGTAAAATCCTTCTATCAACGTTCAAAGAAAAAAGTAATTGCAGTCGGTGGCGTCATAAGAATAGCGAATTCCTGTAAAATAAATGGTGGGCATCTTGAAGATATTCGGCTCCCAAAGAATTGGCTCGCTAAATTCCAGTTATTGGAATATACCCGCTCCTTTAATTTAGGGAGAATGGCTTGGGGCCGTTTGGATAGCCTATTGATTATTTCAGGAGCCTTTGGTTTTTTTGATCGTGAAACCGCAATGGCAGTAGGTGGGTATGATACCACTACAGTGGGCGAGGACATGGAAATTATTTTTAGAATGCGCCGGTATATGCACGATCGAAGAGAGCCGTACACCATAGAGTATATTCCAGATCCATTATGCTGGACAGAAGTGCCTGAAGACCTAGGAATTTTAGTCAACCAACGAGATCGTTGGGCCAGGGGAAATTTAGAGACCTTATTCAAGCACAAGGATATGTTCTTTAATTCCAAATTCGGTAGACTGGGCCTTTTAAGTTACCCCTATTGGTTCTTTTACGAATGGATGTCACCATTATTGGAGTTTTTCGGATTTTTCACCATTGTACTTTTTGTGTATTTGGGGATTATGAACTGGGATTTTTTCATAGCGATAACAACTACAGTTTATATGTTCTCTATTATGTTCTCGTTTTTTGCCATTCTGTGGGATGTGTATTCGTACAATGAATACAAAAAGACAAAGGATATTTTAATCTTAATGGGCTATGCTATAATTGAACCACTTGTTTTCCACCCAATTGTGGTTTGGGCAGCGGTCAGGGGCAATTTCAAAAAAATGATAGGTGTCAAATCGGGCTGGGGCTCACAAGTAAGAAAAGGTTTTGCAAAAGCAACATAAATTGTAATAATGAATACTAGTCAACTAGATAGATATACCCTTAAGCATTATACGAGATTGATGATTTCATTCTTCGGTAGTTTGCTGGTGCTTTCAATCTACCAATATTGCACCCTTTACTTCAAGGGGGTAGTGGATACCATATTCAGTACAAGTTTTTTTATTGCTGTAGTGCACCAAATAGGGTACACCGCTTTGGTGGGGATTGGTCTTGCTTTTCCTTTTAATTTTTGGGAAAATCTTAGGCCGAGGTATGGTTTTCGTTTGATTTTTGTGCTACTCATACTTCTATTGATCATTGAGGCAATGCTTATTAGCTACTATTGTACGGCCCTTGTTCCATTGGGTTCCGATCTGTTAGGGTATAGTTTTGCCGATATACAGACAACCGTTGCCAATTCAGGTGGCATGTCCATCTCTTTGATTATTGGTATTGCGGTCATTATAGGAATGTTCTTTGGTCTGTATAGGATAACGTCAAAGAAGTATCATTACATCAGCAAGATGTACCCCTTTACGATTATTCTTTTTAGCCTCTTCATAGCAACCCTTTTTATAGAGGGAAAACCCATTAACCAGAACAAGACACAATATCTTGCACTAAACCTTTACGAGACCTCTACAGAGGACATTTCCTATAATTCGGATGTTGAATATCCTTTGATTAAATCCCAACAAATAGAAAATGTGCTTGGTGAATACTTTGAATTAAAGGAGGAAAAACCGAACATCGTTTTTATCATGGTCGAAGGCCTGGGAAGGGATTTTGTTGGCGAAGGTGCTGAATATGAGGGATTCACACCTTTTTTAGACTCATTGACCACCAAGTCCTTATACTGGGAGAATTGCTTGAGTAATACAGGTAGGACATTTGGGGTGTTACCTTCCCTAATGGGCTCTTTGCCCTTCGGTAAAAGTGGGTTTATGGAGCTTGAGAAATATCCCAATAAGCTTACGTTGTTCAGCATTCTAAAGAATAATGGTTATTTCACATCTTATTATCAGGGCACCAATAGTTCTTTTGACAATATAGATAGATTCCTACTCAGTGAGAATGTCGATTTTGTTTTAGACAAATCTGGTTTCGGCAATAAATACATAATGCAGGAAGAAGATGCCGCGGGCTCTTCTTGGGGCTATCCAGACAAAGAACTTTTTAAGAAAAGTATGAGTTTGCCCAGAGAGGCAGAGCAGCCCAGGCTGGAAGTATATATGACCATTAGTACCCATGAACCTTTCATACCGCCTAAACAAGAGTTGTACGAAGATAAGGTTGAGCGGATATTAACAAAAAGCGGTCATAGCGGAAAGATCAAAAAAGTAATTGAAAAAAACGATAATGTTTTTGCAACCTTGCTGTACACCGATGATGCGTTGAAATACGCCTTTGCTGAATTCAAGAAACAACCCAACTATGATAATACTATTTTTATCATAACCGGTGACCACAGGCTGATTCCTATTCCACAGCGTAATAACCTAAGTCGTTTTCATGTACCGCTGGTGATGTATAGCCCTATGTTAAAGGCCACAAAAAAAATAAGTGCAATATCCTCCCACTTCGATGTTACCCCAAGCTTATTGGCCCTACTTGAAGCTAAATATGAACTTAAAATGCCAAAAAGGGTTGCTTGGATGGGAGGTGCCTTAGACATGAATGCAGAATTTAGATCCATAAAGAACATTCCATTAATGCGAAATAAGAATGAACTTAAAGAATATATCAGCGGCGATAAGCTTTTTTCTGATGGATCGGTTTATAGTATAGATGAAAATATGGATTTAGGGACTACAATTGGTGGTTCCAAGGCTGAAGCCCGGCTTGAAGCCTTTAAGTCTATGAATGCCTATGTAACTACCAATGACAAGATTATACCGGATAGCCTGGCCATTTTTGCGGTAAAAAAGGAAAAATTCACGGATAGTGAAATCGTTTGGATCAATAGTGTCTATAACGGACAGGACTCCGATAAGGGATATTTCATTGCAAGAGACCTGGCATTTGATAAAGAGTTCGATAAAGCGTTATTGTTGTGTAGGTACAACCTGTCAATTGCACCGAGTCATATTGATACTAAAATACTCACGGGAAGGGTGAATGTTTGGCAGGGCAATTATGAGACGTCTATTGAGATATTGAAAGCATGTATAAAGATGAACCCCAACTATATTGATTCGTATTCAGCCCTTTTTGATGTTTATTATTGG
>CAZHJO010000189.1:0-5995 GCA_964532755.1 uncultured Maribacter sp.
GGTATTCCAATTAAATTCATGTCAGATGGTCGCAGTGATGATTTCCAGAAGCATTTCTGTGGAACCCACTTTTTTAATCCTGCTAGATATTTAAAACTATTTGAGATAATCCCTGGTCCTAATACGTCTTCCGATGTATTGGATTTCCTTAACGGATATGGTGAAAAATTCTTGGGTAAAACTTCGGTAGTTGCGAAAGACACACCTGCTTTTATTGGAAATCGTATTGGCATTTTCAGTATCCAAAGTCTATTTCATATGGTAAAGGATATGGGGATGACCGTTGAAGAGGTGGATAAGTTAAGTGGTCCCGTTATCGGAAGGCCAAAATCGGCAACTTTTAGAACTGTTGATGTCGTAGGGCTCGATACCTTGGTACACGTTGCCAATGGCATCTATGAGAATTGCACCGATGATGAAAAGCATGAGCTATTCAAGCTACCGGATTTCATCAATACAATGCTGGAGAACAAATGGTTGGGAAGTAAAACAGGACAAGGTTTCTATAAGAAAGTAAAAGGCGACGGAGGCAAAAGTGAAATTATGACCCTTGATCTGGATACGATGGATTATCGATCTAAAAAAAGTGCAAAATTTGCCACACTAGAGTTAACAAAAACAATTGATAAGGTTGTAGATCGTTTTGAAGTGCTTGTATCAGGGAATGATAAAGCAGGTGAATTCTATAGAAAGAGCTTTGCCGCCCTGTTTGCCTATGTTTCACATCGCATCCCTGAAATAACCGACGAACTATATAAGATTGACGATGCGATGAAAGCCGGTTTTGGATGGGAACATGGTCCGTTCCAGATTTGGGACGCCATTGGTCTTGAAAAAGGATTGGCCATAATGAAGGATGAAGGCCAAGAACCTGCATCCTGGGTTTCAGAAATGGCTGCAGCGGGCCTCAATTCTTTTTACTCGGTAAAAGAGGGGGCGACTTATTTCTATGATATTCCGAAAAAATCCATGGAAAAAGTACCTGGCCAAGATTCATTTATCATTTTGGACAACATTCGTAAATCAAATGAAGTATTCAAAAATAGTGGTGTTGTTATTGAAGATTTAGGTGACGGTATTTTAAATGTGGAATTCCAATCCAAGATGAATACCATAGGAGGTGATGTTTTGGCAGGATTGAACAAAGCCATAGACTTGGCCGAAAAGGACTATCAAGGACTTGTTGTGGGTAACCAAGCTGCCAATTTTTCAGTAGGCGCCAATATCGGAATGATTTTCATGATGGCGGTTGAACAGGAATATGATGAGCTAAATATGGCCATAAAAATGTTCCAGGATACGATGATGCGTATGCGTTATTCGGCAATACCTACGGTTTCAGCACCCCATGGAATGTGCTTGGGTGGTGGTTGTGAGTTATCACTACATGCTGACAAGGTAGTTGCCGCAGCCGAAACTTATATAGGTTTGGTTGAATTCGGCGTCGGGGTTATACCAGGTGGTGGTGGTTCTAAGGAATTCGCCTTACGGGCCGCAGATACCTTTAAGAAAAATGATGTTGAACTGAATGTTTTGCAAGAGTACTTCTTGACCATAGGTATGGCAAAAGTATCGACATCAGCTTATGAAGCTTTTGATTTAGGTATTCTTCAAAAAGGCAAGGACATTGTTGTTGTGAACAAAGACCGCCAAATCGCAACGGCCAAGGCCTACGCCAAATTAATGGCAGAAGGGGGGTATTCACAACCTGTGCGTAGAAAGGATATAAAAGTACTTGGGAAGCAGGCATTGGGTATGTTCCTGGTTGGTACAGATGCTATGGAAGCTAGCAATTATATCAGCGAACACGACCACAAGATTGCCAATAAATTGGCCTATGTAATGGCAGGAGGTGATTTATCCGAACCAACCTTGGTTGATGAGCAATATTTGTTGGATATAGAGCGTGAAGCATTCTTAAGTCTTTGTACAGAACGCAAAACTTTAGAACGAATTCAACATATGCTTAAAACAGGTAAACCACTTCGCAATTAAAGTTGCTCAAGAAAATGGTCAATAGTCTTTGGTTACAGTAATAAAAAACATTGAAATGAACAACCAAGGACGAATAACAAAAGATTAAACAACATGAAAACAGCATATATAGTAAAAGCATATAGAACAGCAGTAGGTAAAGCACCAAAAGGAGTGTTCCGCTTTAAAAGGACTGATGAGTTGGCTGCGGAAACCATTGAATACATGATGAAGGAATTGCCTGATTTCGATAAAAAGCGAATCGATGATGTTATTGTGGGTAATGCAATGCCCGAAGGCTCACAAGGATTGAACATGGCACGTTTAATCTCACTAATGGGATTGGACATTGTTGATGTACCGGGTGTCACAGTCAACCGTTTTTGTTCATCGGGAATTGAAACCATTGGTATAGCGACTGCCAAAATTCAAGCTGGTATGGCAGATTGTATTATTGCCGGTGGTGCTGAAAGTATGAGCGCTGTTCCTATGACCGGTTATAAGACCGAACTCAACTATGATTTGGTTAATTCAGGGCATGAGGATTATTACTGGGGAATGGGTAATACCGCTGAGGCCGTGGCCAATGAATTCAAGGTTTCCCGTGAAGACCAGGATGAATTTGCCTATAATTCGCATATGAAAGCCTTAAAAGCGCAAGCAGAAGACCGTTTTCAAGATCAAATTGTGCCCATTGAAGTTGAACAGACTTTTTTGGATGCCTCTGGCAAGAAGGCAACAAAAAAATATACGGTCACTAAAGATGAGGGACCACGGGCAGGTACAAGTTTGGAAGCCTTGGCTAAGCTTCGCGCTGTTTTCGCAGCTGGCGGAAGTGTAACCGCCGGTAATTCCTCGCAAATGAGTGATGGAGCTGCTTTTGTTATGGTAATGAGTGAGGAAATGGTGAAGGAATTAAACTTGGAACCCATTGCCCGTTTAGTTAATTACGCAGCTGCGGGGGTTGAACCAAGAATTATGGGCATTGGTCCCGTTAAGGCTGTTCCAAAGGCCCTGAAACAGGCAGGATTAAAACAGGATGAGGTTGAATTGATTGAATTGAACGAGGCATTTGCCTCCCAATCACTTGCCGTCATCAGGGAATTAGGCCTCAACAATGATATTGTCAACGTCAATGGTGGCGCAATTGCCTTGGGTCATCCATTAGGTTGTACGGGGGCTAAATTGTCCGTTCAATTGTTTGATGAAATGAGAAAAAGAAATATGCAGGGAAAATATGGTATGGTGACCATGTGCGTTGGAACGGGACAAGGAGCTGCTGGCATCTATGAATTTTTAAAATAAAAGATATGAGTTATTAGTATTGAGTATCCAATGTTTGATTCTCCTACTCAATACTCATTACCAAATACTAAATACCTGAAAGACATGAGTACTGAAACAAAAAATGAAGACCTACTAAGAGGCGGACAGTTCCTCGTAAAAGAAACCAGATGTGAAGATGTTTTCACCTTGGAAGATCTATCGGAAGAACAACGTATGATGCGCGATAGTACGAAGGAATTTGTAGATCGGGAACTTTGGGCCAACTGGGAACGGTTTGAAAAGAAGGATTATGCCTATACCGAAGAATGCATGCGTAAAGCAGGTGAACTTGGCCTTTTGTCCATCGCAGTACCTGAAGCGTATGGTGGAATGGGAATGGGTTTTGTCTCAACAATGTTGGTATGTGATTATATCTCGGGAGCAACGGGTTCTTTTAGTACCGCCTTCGGAGCACATACTGGAATCGGTACGATGCCTATAACACTATACGGAACAGAGGAGCAAAAGCAAAAATATGTTCCCAGATTGGCTTCTGGTGAATGGTTTGGGGCTTATTGTCTTACAGAACCAGGTGCGGGATCCGATGCAAATTCTGGTAAAACCAAAGCTGTATTGTCCAAAGATGGGAAGTACTATTCCATTACTGGGCAAAAAATGTGGATCTCCAATGCGGGCTTTTGCAATATGTTCATTGTTTTTGCCCGAATTGAGGATGATAAGTATATCACTGGTTTTATAGTGGAGAATGATCCTAAAAACGGGATTTCGATGGCTGACGAAGAAAAAAAATTGGGAATTCACTCCTCCTCTACCCGTCAGGTATTCTTTAGCGAGACCAAGGTACCAGTTGAAAATATGCTTTCTGAGCGCGGTAATGGCTTTAAAATAGCAATGAATGCCCTAAATATCGGTCGAATTAAATTGGCAGCAGCTTGTTTAGAGGCACAACGACGTGTAATAGGCGAAGCTGTGAACTATGCCAATGAACGAAAGCAATTTAAGACCCCAATTATCAGTTTTGGGGCCATTAAGGCTAAAATAGCGACTATGGCTGCCAATACATACGCCGGTGAATCGGCATGTTATCGAGCAGCTAAAAATATCGAAGATAGAATTTCTATTCGTGAAGCTGAAGGAAATACAGAGCAGGAGGCAGAATTAAAAGGCATCGAAGAATATGCCATAGAATGCTCTATACTAAAAGTTGCCGTTTCCGAACATGTTCAAAGCACTACCGATGAAGGTATTCAGATCTTTGGAGGCATGGGCTTCAGTGCAGATGCACCTATGGAAAAAGCCTGGAGGGATGCGAGAATTTCGCGTATTTACGAGGGTACCAATGAAATTAATAGAATGTTGGCAGTAGGTATGTTGGTAAAAAAAGCAATGAGGGGCCATGTTGACCTTTTAGGACCAGCCACTAAAGTTGGGGAGGAATTAATGGGCATCCCCTCTTTTGACACTCCCGATTTTTCAGAACTCTTTGCAGAGGAAAAAGACGTAGTTGCTAGATTGAAAAAAGTATTTCTAATGGTCGCCGGTAGTGCGGTACAGAAATTTGGGCCCGAGTTGGAAAAACATCAACAACTAATGATGTGTGCTGCTGATATTCTTATCGAAATCTATATGGCCGAATCTACTATATTAAGAACGGAAAAAAATGCGAAACGCCTTGGAGAAGAGGCTCAGGCCACCCAAATTGCAATGTCTAAATTGTACCTGTACAATGCCGTTGAAACCGCTATTTCAAAAGGAAAAGAGGCGATTATCTCATTTGCTGAAGGTGATGAGCAACGCATGATGCTAATGGGACTAAAACGTTTCACAAAATACACCAATAACCCTAATGTAGTTGCCTTGCGTACTCAAATTGCGGACAAGATCGCTGCAGAGAACGGTTATACCTTTGACTAATTCAGATTGAAGCTTTTGATGATTCAGAAGTAAAAAACCGTCCTAACGATACTGTCAGGACGGTTTTTGGATTATGCGTAATTCTCTCTTCCAGAATTAATCCAGAAAATTATACATTTTGGAATACTGCATCATCTGCGCTTCAAAACTTTCTGGTTGGGTTACCTTGACATCCACTATTTCTCCCGCATCACTGGTTTCAGGAATCAAAACGGGATTTACAAATCCGCTGTAAGGTGCAGATTTAAATTGTTGGTTACGATCTAAGACCTCAGCATGAATTGCCTGGTCAACTTTCACCCCATAACCTTCAACCAAATCCTGTGCAGCTTTAAAGTCTCCTTCAGATTTTATCCGCTGCGCTTCTTTCAATAGCTCTCCAAACAATTCTCGAAGTTTTGCATAGTCATTGATATTATAGTACGTTTTACCATCTTTTTCAATCCTTTCGATAACATTATCCGCTTTGCCTTTTTCATAGGCCCATGCAGAGACCCATTGCCTATTTACCATGTGATCTTCTTCAATATCATCCCCAAGTTCTATACGCACCAATTGAGTGATCAAACCATTTCTGATATAACCGTCATAGGCCGCTTTGCCAAGCTCTTCCCAATTTTCAACCAATCCTAATTCTTGTAATTTAGGATCCATTAAATAATAAAGTCCAACTAAATCGGCCCTACCCTCTTCCATGGTAGAGGCGTAATTCTTCAAAGTTTCTTTAGGTTGACCTATTCCAGGATTAATTTGACCTGAAGCATGGCCAACCACTTCATGTAGTGCAGTGTGCAGTTTATCGGCCAATTTACCGTGTTTT
>CAZHJO010000190.1:0-5967 GCA_964532755.1 uncultured Maribacter sp.
TTTTTTATAGTAAAGTTTTATACGCGTCTTTTGCGTCGGGAGAGAATTCATGAATTTTTTTTAACTTATCGCATGGTTGATCAGCACAATCTGAACAATTCACTACTGATCTCTCGATACCACACTTTCTAACTTCACAAGTATTACAAAAGCCGATAAGCCTACCACCAGAAGAAAGACAACCATCACAATTAATTTCTTCAGGTGTGTAATATAACCCGAACTTGTCTTCTATATGTTTGGCAATTTTTTCCTTTGCAACATCATCATCATTTCGAGTGGCTATGTATTGAGGACAACTTGTGCAGACAAGCCCGCAATATGCAATCATTTCTGACATAGATTTCCTCTTATGTAAGGTTGCTAATGAGTCTGTAGAAAAAGTCTGTTTTCAGATAATTCAACCGACCTACCCAGGCTTTTTTGGAATTTCATTTATCACATGAGCCTTTTGCAAAATTAGGGTTTTCTTTCAGAATCAAGGCATGCGATAAATTTTACCACAGGTATATAACTAATATTCCGAGGATAAAATTTTGAGCATAACGCAGAGTCAGGATGAAAAAACAGTTTTGCAAGAGGCTCACATATTTTTCTAAAAAATCACTTTATCTTCACATAATATACCATCAAAATCATATCACATGGTTATATTTATCTGTAAATTTACTTTTTCCATTGGGTTTATTTACATTTCCAGTGCAAACTCACAACTGTACACCTTTTTAAAGTTATGGACTAAGAAAACAAGTAGAAGCGAGGGCCAAAGAAACAAGAGAAACGAAGTGAAAATTGTTTTTATGAAATTCAACATTGAGTTCACCGGAGCTCACATCATGCGCGTCCACTAGTCATTGGTTAGCTACTGTTTATTCAGGTATTGTCCCATAGTAATCCAAAGGGAAGTTCTCCATATCGGTTGCTTTCATGGCAAAGTCGCCAATCGAATCACCTAAGCACAAAAAATAACTGGAAGGATCTGGATATTCTTTCTGATCCCACAACCAGAGGTTGTCATGACTTAAATACCCTGTTTTCCCTTTCGATTTTTTCCATTCTATTGCAAGCATATCTCCGGTAGTAGCACTTCCAATAATAAAGAAGCCTGCCTGAACAATATATTGGAATTCATTGTTAATTGTAATTATTTGTGAACACGTCGATAGCTCGGCTGTTCCTAAGCCATATTCTTTAGTTAGAGTTGTAAGAAGTAAAAATTTTTTTAATTCTGCTGGAATACCACACTGGTTCATCCAAGACAAATATTCCTTCGGTGGAAATTTTAAAAATTGAGGAAGTTTGCCATCCAGCTTTATGCAAGCTTCCTTAAATAATTCTAAGTCGATTTTCATTTCTTTTATTCAGCTCGTATAAGTTCACCGGTGAGTTTCAGCGAGCCCAGGGAGCAGACCGAACATGATAGGATGGTAGGTTATGAGTTTTATTTATTGCCATTTTTAACTTTTTAAGTGTTTTTCAATTAAATTATTCTCTTCTGCTCTCATACTCGAAAGATGGCAATTTTCCATCGCTGTATCAAATAGACTACAAATCGTATCGGTGTTGCATGTTATTGTAATACTTTCCAATCCACTATTCAATTTTTCGATTATAACAAAAACATTTTGATTATCTAGATTACGTTTAGCATAGTTAAGCGCAGCTTTCCCGCAACCAACACTTGGATTTGAAAATATTACGGGACCAAAACTATTTTTAAAAACCTTCTCCCAAGATATCTTTCTGTTCATACAGCGAATCAGGATACTTCCCCGGACATCGTCAATGGTCGAGAAAATATTAGAAGTATAGAGTAAAGGCAGGAAATGTTCCCATTTCTTACCTGACATATCTAAAATATGTCTGCCATTTTTTTTGACTAAATGTGATTTGAATTTCTGAACTTTTTTGTTTTTTTCTTGAAGATCATAGATCACTACAAGTTCGATAGATGGAATTAATGGATCAAGTATAGTTCTGCAAGTTTGCTTCTTACGAACTCCCCAAAAACCAGTAGAAAAACAAATGCTAAAGCGTTTATGTTCTCTCAAGTAATCTTTAGTTTGTCTATATAGCTTTGGGAAATCGGATAATTTTTTATTGGAAACCTGATTGAGCATAGTCGTAGGATTATAACTTGGCTGCAGGATAAGCCATTTTTCGATTTTTAAGATTAACGGTTCATTCTCTCCATTCAGCAAGGTTAAAATCCTCTTTTATGAAGGATGCGCCATCTCCCCATACCAGGAAGGTTGATTTGCTTGGGATAGTTTCTTTGCTAAATGATAAAATCGGTTCTTCACTGACAAAAACATCCCATTTTTTTTGAGCTTTTTTAATAACCTCAGCTGAAAATCTTCCATGAGCTGTTGGTATAATAATTGATGGAGAAATAGCTTCCATCAAATTGTATGCCTTCATATTTTGAAGATTCATTTCACTATGTGGATTTAAAAATTGAGTTATAGCTATATCTATACGCCCCATTACTTTAATTTGGTTTTCTGTGAATTTGCTTTGCCCGATGTCCCCAAAATGCGCAATTCTCAAACCATGCATTTCTACAATCGCAATGTAATTACTACCACCTTCCGACATGAACTTGTCTTCAGATTTTTCAGTATGAGTAGAAGGGATTGAGATAGTTTTTCCATTTTTAAACTCAATAACCCCTTCCTTAATAATCAATGATTTCCCTGGGAAACTATCACAAAACCCTTTGTTGTAATGATCGGGATGAGAATGTGTAATCAGCAAAATATCATCTTTGACAATTGGTGCTTTGATGTATGAGGAGTCAATAGTGTCAATAAAAACTTTTGGAGATGAAGAGCTTGAGATCTCGAATTGGGCTGAATCTTGGTTGGAAATCTCAACTGTTGTTTTGCCTAAAGCTGAATTGATTAAGATCAGTGTTAAAATGATGGAGACAAAAAGTTTCGAATACATGGGCCGGCTTCCTATATTCATTGATATAACCTCCATACTTTGTGGGTTCGTTTGTTATAGCGCTTATCTCACAGGCCGTCTAACTGCTTACCGGTGAACTTGGATTTACATTTGATCTTTCTTGATGCCGACAAAACTGAAAAACCCGCAACCTTCGGCAGCCCTTGTAGAGCGACTGGTCTCGAAATATTCTTTTATTTCTCTGCTAGTTGTTTAAGTTTCTGATTGAATTTACCGTTACTGCAATAAATGATAAGTTTTATGTCATCGGACAATGTTACTTTGTAGTGGATAGTATCATTTCTTCTCTTGAACAAACTAATAATATTATTCCAAATAGTTGTAGGTAGAATGAAAGTGGGATTTCTCATCCCCCATTCCATAGTTCCTGAAAACCCTGAATTGCTTTTAATTCCTGATATTTCAAGTTTCTTAATTTCGGAGATAACTATCTGTTTGGTTTTGTTAGGAGATCCTTTCAGTTCAATAATACTACTATCAACCGAAACTACCTCACTTCTCTCATATTTAAGATTTTCTCCAATGGTAACCATGAAATATTTGTTGTGTGTCGATAACGTGGAGTAAACCGACCGGCGATAACGTGGTCCGTGTTGAACGGTTATGCCCTATTTTTTCTTATTGTATTTGTATATAACAAAAAACCTAAAATCGCCCCTAGTACTGTAGATATAAATGTAGCAGTAAACCACCAGCCATATGGGTTAGGCCATTTAGTTTTATCTAGATTAAAAAAAATCAATCCACCAATCATTAACCCTAAAAGCATTCCAATCAATAGAGTAAGAAAAGCGATATTATTATCTTCATTATTTTTTGCTTTTTGATCTTTACTATTTAGTTCTTTACTTCGCATCGTTTTTCATTCTACATTCATATTTTTTCAATCTGACCTTGTTGCAACAAAGTGACAGAATTTTCGTTTCAATTGCATTGGTAAGTTCACCAGTTGAGAACGCTGTTACCTGATCTTTAAGGAGAGAAAATATGGCTTTTTAGGAAGTGGCTTCCTTTATTATTGACTTCTTTCGCTTAAGGTAACGTTTTGTTATGCATTATATTGTTTAAATACGATAAGTTAGTTGCTGAAAACTTGTTGGTCGATTTGAAATGTGTACCGTTTTTACTTAATTATTTATGAACGTTTGTTTATCTTTTGTTCAATTGAAAAGCTATCTTCAGTTGATGCTTCTGAGGTAGTAGAGGTCCCGCTGAAATTTGGTTTTATAAACCCTAGCGAAACAATTACTAAAAAGAGTGAAACGTAAAAGGCTATTATTTTTCGTAACTTAATTATCATTTTTATTACCCATGGTTGGATGTTATGTATATGATAATTTTAAATATTTTAAAGTCTAATTTGTTTTAAAGCATACGTGGATTTAACCGGCAACCACCTTTAGGATATTGGACATTGAATCTACCAAGGCTTTTCTTTTTCCGATTCGTTCCAACACCGCGAACTTAAGGTTGTCCATGTCCAATGATTTGTTGTGTGTATTTTCTTTTTATTCTAGGAGCATAGAGAAGATTAATGATGCTAATACACCAGCACTTACCAAGTATGTGTAGAAAACCTTTTTATAGTCTTTCCAATACTCAACCATAAATACAATTGCACCTATTCCTGCCAAAAAGCAACAAACTCCCCACCAGATGCTTTTTTGAAATGCTAAATAGGTAATGTATAAGCTTAAACTAATGTTGATAAAGAACGTAATAACAAACATGACTCCAATAATAGTTTCCATTTATTCTTTCGTCATTATTATCGCACTATCGTCGAATTTTTCATGGCTCTTAGTGAAATTGACATACCAATCATTTTATCACACAACGTTGATATAATCTGTGCAACATATATAGGGGCTTTTGGGGGGTAAGGTGGCGTTGCCACCCCAAAAAGGCACGGAGTATGGGCATCAGGTTGATGACCTGATTAGAGTTACACGGACTCAAAGTATGACCACTCCTTTACTTGCGCCCCAATCAAGGTTAAATCACCATTTGACAGCAATACTGATGGGGCGGACTCAGAAAACTCCCTAAGCAGCGGCTGACTGCATTGACCCAAAAAAATCTTTTTTAGGCTTTTTGAATTTTCCAGTACTCCAACATCTACACGCCTCATATCTGTTGCAGTTATTGATACTTGTTGTAGATCTTCACATTTCGAAATAAACGATAAAGATTTCAGTTCCTTTCGTCCAAGTATTCGTAAATGTGTTAATCTGTTAGCATTTCCCAAGCTATTTAGGTCTAGTGCATGGCAACCTTCTAACCACATTACTTTACTATCAATGGGTCCCAACCTCTCCAGCTTGCCACACGACTGCAGAAAAAACTTTGTCGAGCTAAAATCGATTATTTGTAAAGAGCCTTTTATAGCTCTGAAGAATTCTAAGCCAACCCCAGACGCAAGCCTAATTTTATCACCTTTATAGCTTGCGAAAAAAATATTCTTAAGCCTCTTGAAGGTCTTAATCTCGTCGAATGCTTTTATTTTTCGACCTGCGATATGAAAATACTCTAGGCTTTTAAAAGCACTAATATCCGGTAGACACCTGAGTCCAGAATTGTAGTCCACCACAAAGGCTTTGACCTTTTCGGGCTCTTTAATTGAACGTATTATCTTATTCAGAGCTTTATCATCAGGCTTCGCCTCAAAATCCTCATTGCCTGGTAGTATTTCTATACACTCAATATTATAACCATCCGACTGACCCAATTCCGGTTTAGTTTCATCGATGCTCAATCTATTGTTTTTGTAAGGGTTTGGCTCGTACATTTTATGAAGATCGTGGAGTTGAGCTGCAAAAAACCAGGAAAAGCATGGCAGAAAGACTGTCCTTGCCAGTAACGGTACTTGCATTTGCCGATTAACCGCTAGGTTTTTTGTCAGACTCAATCGGCTTGTTAACTGATTTTGTTATATATTTCTTTTCTATGTCCTACTTTAACGACCCAAACCGTTAACTCATAGTCTTGGATAGAATA
>CAZHJO010000191.1:0-5957 GCA_964532755.1 uncultured Maribacter sp.
GTCTGGTCCCAGGGCGTTACAGGATTTGGTGATCCCATGGATTCTCTTGGTCGTAGTTTAGATGCTCAAATATTGGATCAAAAAATGGACAATACTTTTTTGATCAAAGCAACATATCGCTTCGTTTTGTAGATTTCAGCACTGATGTTTTATAATAAATTGAACATTTTTTCGTTTTGGCCTTTACAAACTGACAAAACTTAAAAATGATGCAACGATATTCTTTATTATTAATAGTGGCGGCTTTCATGGTCTATTCCTGTTCTTCCGACAAGGTTGTAGAGGTAGTGGATGCAAGCTCAATTATTGGGACTTGGGAAGCCACAGAGTTGATGATTAATAATGAAACAGCTAGCGATGATGCCAAAAATGCAAGGGACATTCTCAATTTTTTAACAGCCAAGGATTGTTTTATTCTATCATTTACGTTCAATAGTGATTTGACAGTTACGGCTTCCAATTCTTCAAATTATGTGGAGATTAGTGTAAATTCAGCTGGTACAGGATTAGAGATTCCATGTCCGACACAAAGTGACAACGAAGCAAGCACCTATACTTTTGATGGTATGGTTTTAACTATCCTGGATGGAAATGGCGAAACAATAACCGTTGATGTTACTATTGATGGGGATATGATGACCGTTGATGCCGCTGATTTGGATATTCCAAACTTTAACGACAGTGGAGAGTTGGTTTTTGTAAAAAGATAGGATTTTAATAATTTTTTTAAACAAGCCTTGACCCCAATGTCAGGGCTTATTATTTTTTGTAGAATTTCGTCTGTACTTTTTGCTCGTTTGAGATAATCGTAACAATATATATTCCTGGACTAAGGTTGACAATTGGTATGTTCAAGGCATTGTTCTTGATTCCCCATTGATGCTTTAACATGACATTCCCATAAACATCTGAAATTAATATATTGGCTTTATCACTATCTATTAGCCCAAGAATAGTTACTACATTCGTTGCGGGATTGGGAAATACTTTTACTTTCTGTACTGTTGCAGTTTTAAGCTCTAAGTTCCCATTTGCAACGTGCTCTTGCGTATGCCCATAAGAACATAATAGTACAACAAAATATAAAATTGAAACAGTCCTTTTCATCCACTAGTTACTAATTATCGGAAAACCCCCTGATGAACTAGCAACGCTTAGTGCTTGAAGAATAGTATGTATTTTATTTAAAGAGCCTTGATTTTAGCTATTTTTTAACTTTAATCAAGTGGGAAGACAATTTAATGTGCCTCTAACCAATCATTTCCCATGCCCAAGTCTACAACTAAGGGGACCTTTAGTGCATAGGCATTTTCCATTTCAGATTTTATTAAAACCTTAAGCTCTTCCAATTCTGGCTTGTAGACATCAAATACCAGTTCATCATGCACTTGCAATAGCATTTTGGTTTTGTAACTGCCATCGGATAGTTTTTTATGGATGTTGATCATTGCAATTTTTATGATGTCGGCGGCACTGCCCTGAATGGGTGCGTTTACGGCATTACGCTCAGCTGCACCACGCACAATGGCATTACTCCCATTAATATTCTTTAAATAGCGCCTTCTTCCTAGAACTGTTTGCACGTAACCGTGATCCCGGGCAAAATCAATTTGCTCACTTATATAGTTTCTTAATTTGGGGTAGGTTTTATAATAGGTTTCAATAAGTTCTTTGGCTTCTGTACGTGTTAAATCGGTCTGGTTGCTCAGTCCAAATGCCGACACGCCATAAATAATTCCAAAATTTACGGTTTTAGCATTACCTCGCTGCTCACGGGTCACCTCTTCAAGCGGAACATTGAAAACTTTGGAAGCCGTTGATGCATGAATATCCTCCCCATTCTTGAAAGCCTCGATCATTGTGGTTTCTTCACTCAATGCGGCAATGATTCGTAATTCTATTTGAGAATAATCCGCTGCTAACAAGATATAGTTGTCATCTCTAGGGACAAATGCTTTTCGAACTTGTCGTCCGCGTTCGGTTCTGATAGGAATATTCTGTAGATTGGGATTATTGCTACTCAATCTTCCGGTTGCAGCAACGGTTTGCATATAATCAGTATGTACGCGACCGGTACTTTCCTCCACTTGTTGAGGCAAGGCATCGACATAAGTACTTTTGAGTTTACTCAGACCCCTGTACTCTAATACATTACGAATAATTTCATGGTCTTTGGCCAAGTAAGACAGGACATCTTCAGCGGTGGAGTATTGACCTGTTTTGGTTTTTTTAGGTTTATCTACCAATTTTAACTTATCAAAAAGCACCTCACCTAATTGCTTTGGTGAGGCAATATTGAACTCCTGCCCAGCCTCTTCATAAATTTTTGATTCTAGATTTTTGATATCATTGTTCAACTCGTCTGATAGTGAGTTTAAGAAAGCCTTGTCCAAATTGATGCCCTCTAACTCCATATCCGCCAAAACATGAAGTAATGGAATTTCGATTGTATTGAAGAGTTCCTCGGTCTTGGCCTCTGCTAATTCCGGTCTAAAATGTTGTGCCAGTTGAAAAGTTATATCTGCATCTTCAACGGCATATTCGGTCTGCTGATCCAAAGGTACGTCGCGCATGCTCATTTGGTTTTTACCCTTTTTACCAATGAGTTCTGTTATTGATACTGGCGTGTAATTCAAATAAGCTTCCGACAAAACATCCATATTGTGGCGCATATCGGGGTTGATGAGGTAATGGGCCAACATTGTATCAAAACACTTGCCTTTTACGTTGATATTGTACTTATTGAGTACTTTAATATCATACTTTAGGTTTTGACCAATCTTCTCAATTCTTTCAGATTCAAAAAACGGCCGTAGTATTTCGATAATTTCTTGGGCCTCGTTTTTATCTTCCGGAATCGGAAGATAAAAACCTTTACCAGCTTCCCATGAAAAGGCTATGCCTACCAATTCAGCGGTTAAAGGATTCAACCCGGTAGTTTCGGTGTCAAAACAAACAGAGTTCTGCTTCATTACTTTCTGCATAAAAAGGTTCATCGCCATACCCCCAGAAACACTCTGATATACATGCGAAACGTCCTTAATGGTCTTTCTCCCAGAAGTTGCTTTTATCGTTGCAGGTGCATTGCCATCATTTCCAAATAATGAAAACTGTCCGCCACCAGCTTCCGTCACCACTTTCTTTGACCCTGGTGAATCATTATTTGTTGCACTTGTTTCTTCAACTTCTTCCGAGAATATTTTAATGAATTGGTCTTTAAGTCTTCTAAACTCGAGTTCATCAAAAATCTCTTGTACCTTATCATTGTCCGGAACCGACATTTCATAGTCCTTGGCATTGAATTTTACATCGACGGTTGTACAAATGGTGGCCAATTTTTTTGAAAGCAGACCAATTTCCCCATTTTCCTCTACCTTTTCCTTCATTTTGCCTTTCAATTTATCGGTATTGGCCAATAAGCCTTCCAAAGAGCCAAACTCATCAATGAATTTTTTTGCTGTCTTGTCACCTACGCCAGGAAGTCCAGGAATATTGTCACTGGCATCACCCATCATGCCTAAATAATCAATGACTTGCTCAGGACTTTGAACCCCAAAACGTTTTTGTACTTCAGGAATACCCCAAATCTCAATGCCATTGCCCATGCGTGCCGGGCGATACATAAAAATATTATCCGAAACCAACTGCCCAAAATCCTTGTCCGGGGTTACCATATAAACTTTATAGTCCTCTTTTTCGGCCTGCTTGGCCAAAGTGCCGATAATATCATCGGCTTCCCAACCTTCCAAGACTACCACCGGAATGTGCATGGCCTTTAAAATTTTCTGGATGAAAGGTACCGCGATTTTTATGGCATCAGGGGTTTCAAGGCGATTGGCCTTATAATCTGGGAACATTTCCGTTCTTTCCACACTTCCTCCTTTATCAAAGCAAACGGCGATGTGGTCTGGTTTCTCACGTTTGATTACATCGAAAAGGGAATTGGTAAACCCCATAATGGCTGAGGTGTCCATGCCTTTTGAGTTTATTCTTGGATTTTTTATAAGGGCATAGTATCCGCGAAAAATCAGTGCGAATGCATCAAGTAAAAAGAGTCTTTTTTGTTCGGCCATTGTTGGTGTTCTTATTGAATTTAAAACTACGAGGTTTATCTTCTTGGCAATTAAATTTAAGATTTAATAAAAGATTTGGAAGGATTGTTTACATGTCCTTCCTCGGAATATTGTCGATAAGTAAAACCAGGTTGAATACAGTAACTGCCAGTCTCCCCTTTTTTATTCATTGCAATAAAACCTATTTGGAAATCGGTATTGTCCTTGTTCTTGGCAACGATACGTTTTACACCTTCCTCACAGGCCTCTTGTGGTGATTTCCCTTGGCGCATAAGTTCAACGATCAGAAAACTGCCCACGGTACGTACGACTTCTTCTCCAACGCCGGTAGCGGTGGCTCCACCAATTTCATTGTCAACGAAAAGTCCGGCTCCGATAATAGGGGAATCCCCGACACGACCGCCATATTTATAAGCCATACCGCTAGTTGTGCAGGCCCCTGAGATATCACCATTCTTATCAATGGCCAACATACCAATAGTATCGTGATTTTCGATGTTGATAATAGGTTTGTATTGCGAGGTTTTCTTCCATTCCAACCACTCCAATTTAGATTTTTCGGTAAGCAAGTCGACCTTTTCAAATCCTTTTTCATAGGCAAATAGCTCAGCACCCTTACCTGCCAGCATTACATGGGGGGTGTCTGTCATGACCTTCCGTGCCACAGAGACGGGATGTGCAATATTCTGCATAGAAAGTACGGCACCACAATTTCCGTCTTTGTCCATAATACAAGCATCCAAAGTTACGTTCCCATTCCGATCCGGGCGACCGCCCATGCCAACAGTCTGGTTATTTTCATCGGCCTCTTCGACCTTTACACCATGCTCAACAGCATCCAAGGAATTACCTCCGTCCTTTAATACCTCCCACGCTTTGGCGGTCGCATTCTGAAAATTCCATGTACATATGGCAATAGGCCTTATACCCTTTGAATCTTTGCTGGCTATTGGCTCAACAGGTTTTGTTTCTTGACATGAAGCCAATAATGGGGCAGAAATCAGTCCGGCAGTAATTGTGCTTGAATTTTTCAGGAACTTTCTTCGTTTCATCTATTTGTCTTGCTTATTTTTAGTGAGCTAAATATAAGCAATATGTTAGTAGAAGTTTGTGCCAATTCTTTGGAATCTGCAATGAATGCCCAGAAGGCAGGCGCTGATCGAATTGAACTTTGTTCAGAATTGGCTGTCGGAGGAATTACGCCGTCTTATGGGCTTTTGCGACGCGTAAGGGAAAGGCTGAATATTCCTGTTCATGTGCTCATTCGTCCCCGAAGTGGTGATTTTACCTATTCCGATGAAGAATTCCTTGCCATGAAAGAGAACATAGCACTATGTGTAAAGATGGGATTTGATGGCATTGTTTCCGGGATTTTGCATACCGATTTTACTTTGGATGTAGAACGTACCAAGGAATTGATAGCCTTATCCGGTAACTTAAAGTTCACCTTTCATCGTGCTTTTGATTGGATATCGAATCCATTAGCTGCAATGAAAAAATTGGAATCCTTAGGTGCACAGTACATTTTATCATCAGGACAACAAAAATCGGCCTTTGACGGAATAGGATTATTGACACAATTGAAGGAAGAGCGGAACACATGTTCTATTATGCCCGGCGGAGGGATAAATGCGGATAACGTCAAACATTTTAAAAACTATGGATTTGGGATTGTGCATTTGTCGGCGGCCAAATTCGTTGAACGACAGGCTATTGTTCCAAAGGTTTCGATGAATTCGCCATCTTTCTTATCAGATCAGGGAATTTTTGTCTCGAGTTTTGATACAATAAAAAATGTAATCAAAGTAGTTAAATAAACTGTAAATGGCGTTAACAAAATCTTATTAAGAAATATATTTGCTAAAAACCCGAATATGTTACGTT
>CAZHJO010000192.1:0-5944 GCA_964532755.1 uncultured Maribacter sp.
TCTGTCCAAGCCAACAGCCGCAATATCAAATTCAATAGTGTATTCCTCTGGTAAATTTGGTACATCGGGAATATAATAAATGTTGAATCCCGATTTAAGCTCCAACCACTTTTGGGGCGAGTTGCCTATGGTCACCAGTTCACCCCCTGCGTTGGTGTTCCATCTTGAAGGAAAATCCCCGATGAAATCTAAAGCGAAGTCATCAAAAAAGAGCAATTTATCCCCAGGGACATAATCAAACTTGCTGTATACTTCAATGGTTTTAGGGCCGCCGGTTGAACCATTACCACTAGGGGTATTGGTGCCTTGTGGATTTCCCGTACTACCAGGATCATTACCTCCCCCAGAGGGCGGATTTTGCGGAACCTGCTGCTTTCCTTTTTTCCCGGGTTCCAATATGCTATCCAAGGCAGCATCCGTTTTTTTCGTAGTCTCTCTTTCCACACGACGTTCAACTGTCCGCTCAGCTGCCTTTTCTGCACGCTTTCCTAACTTTTTGAGGAGTTGTCCGTTTACATTCGTGGCAAATCCTGCCATTAAAAAGCAGGAAACCAAAAACCGTAATAATTTTATGGGAGTTTTCATGATCATACAATGTTAAGTGTTCTTTACAAGATAAGAAATTTACACAAGCAATTAGACATCAATCAGTTACGATTTATTGATTTTAGTATAGTTGCCATATGCTATAAAAATAGAAACTTTAGCTTTTACAAAAAACAGAATGCTGTATTCGGAAGCGAGAAATGTATAAACAGTTAAGAATCAAGTATGACTGGCAAATGAGGTATTAGTTCAATTGGTACACAATGATTGAGTTTTCCTGATCCTTAACGATAATTTCCAATTTTCGGTCATTTTCCATATCTGCCATATCTATGGGCGATGATCCAAATACCGGGAAATTCTTTATTGGAACGGCCTGGCTATCGAATAAATACACCTTTTGGTTTTGAATATCGGTTACCCCTACATAGATCTTGTCGTAGATATAGAATATTTTTGGTTGGGTATAAACTCCAAAATCCAGTTCTACCTTTTTGCCTTTAATGCTCAGTACATTGTCATTCATATAAACGAATGTCTTACTGGTCGCATCAATGCCATGGTCGTCGTTCAATCTTAAATTGGTCGTGTTTAATTTTCCATTACCAGCGATTTGGTATAGCACCCCCTTCTTGTCAGTCAATACAAACTTGTTTTTGTAGACATACACTTCATTTTGTGAGAAATCGAATTTTCGATCCACTTTGGTTCGAACATTACCCACACGATTTAGGATTTTTAGATCACCATTATCCAAGGTGAAGACCAGATAGTCTTTGTTACCGATGACCAAATGTTTAGGAGCTTGCATTATCGTGTTTTCAGCTTGGGTATATTTAAATCCGTTCACAATGTCGCCTTTGTTATTGTACATGAAAACCTTATCACCTTGTGTTACCACAAAACGAAACTCTTTTTTGTTTTCATAATCAAAAACAGCCAATCCGTTCAAATTTCCCCCTTCGAACTTTTTGTTAAATGATTGTACCTCTTTACCATTGCGATCTAGAATCAAAAATTGGTTATTGGTAGTAAAAGCCAGTTGTAATCGACGGTTTTTATAAATATCAACTTGGTGGATCTTACCTTGAACCTGACTCTCCAATTGTTTTTTCCAAAGTACCTTACCAGCAGTCGAGATCAGGTATAGATTGTTATCCTGATCCTGGACCACAATCTCTTTTTTATTGGTCCTATGATTGATTACGAACTGTGGATTGGTGGCCAAGTCGGCATCCAAGAGCAAGGTGAACAATGGTGAAACCGTATTTATCTTTGATTTCCTACCGGTTTGTTGAATGACTACATTAGTATGACAAAACCCTTGGTCGGCCACAACCTGTGCCGCAAATGTATTCTTGTTGAAATTTGCCTTCTTGAAATCAGCAATGATATTTTTTGAAAAATCATCATTCAGATAGTTTTCCATGCCTTTTGAATTGGAAACAAGGAGTACTGAGGATTCTGCTGCAAGTACATCTTGGGCTGAAGCAAAAACATCGGTCTTTTCAAAAGTAGATCCGTTTTTATGACTGTTGATTATTGATTGCAGACTCCTGCTATTTTCGGCAAAAACAAAGGCGTTTTCTATAATGGTACAGAAGTTTGATTTGTAATTGGTAATCAATGGATTCAAATAAGGATTCAAAAAATCGGGTTTATTTAAGGCGAATATCTGAGTACCCTGATATTCGGTTTCCGATTTTTTAATGTTGGAAATGTACTCGGTTAGTTTTTCAGAACCATAGGTATTCAGTATCACCGTTTTATCGCCATTCATATAAATAACGCCAATCTCTTCGAGTGTATTCAACAAAGAGTCTTTCGGAGAATCCCAATTTAAATAATGCTGTTGGTTCAGAGCGAATGCACTGTAATCATCAAACGTATAAGATAAAATTGCATCAGCAGTCCGTGGGGCAAATGAAGGTGTGGTATTGGCCAAGGGATTGGTATCCTTGAATAGATTTATATAGTTTTTGACAGAATCCTGTGCTAAAGTAATTCCGTTCAAATGGAGATGATTTTGGTTGGCATTGACATCCACAAGTATCCAATCGGAAAAATTAGCCAGTTTCAATGCTGAATGCTCTTTCAACAAGGATTTCGATAAGGGCTCACTTCTTTCAAGATTGATAAATAGAGAGGCGTTTTTGGTCGAACTTGCAATGCTGTATAATTTCTCTAGTTCAGCGGATGTTTTAGTTTGATCAAAATACTTGATGAGGTTTTCCAAAATTACTTTTGAAGAGCTAATTGTCGTTTTCCCATTCCATGATAAGCAGTAAAAAACCGTGCCATCCAGTTCAAATCTATCAATAGCCTTACCTTCAATCGTAACGGATTCTTTTGTACTGTTTTTAAGATTGTCAACTACAAAAGTGCTGGTTGAATCGTTGGTCACAAAGGTGAATTCAAAATTATCGATCCCCAATTCGGAAAATGCCAAAAGGGACTCGCTTTCAGAAGTAACATTGTCCAGATGTTCAATGTCCTTCACTATGGATTTATAAACTCCGAAGGATTCCATCGCAGTGAGAAAATCATTGTTTTTCAAATCGCTTTTAAATCCATTGAGATTATTTATCCTGATGATTACTGCGGCATTTTGAGGAATGAAACTGAGTAGGGAAGCGGCCTTTTTGTGCTGCTGGGAACAACCAAGAGCGAGTAGAAAAAAGAGGCCAAAAATAAATCTGTAATTCATTAAAATAGATTTACAGCGAAGTTAGTTCATTAAAGTTTGAGTGTCAACTGTTCTGGCAATTGTCTAAAGCTTTTTCTATGGTATTTGGTTATACCGTATTTGCGAATGGCCGCTCTATGTTCTTTGGTAGGGTAGCCCTTGTTTTTTTTCCAATTGTACATTGGGAATTCTTCATGCAATTGTACCATATAGTCATCACGATAGGTTTTTGCTAACACAGATGCAGCGGCAATACTCATAAATTTACTATCACCTTTTACAATGCACTCAAACGGAACATCGTGGTAAGGTTTAAATCTATTTCCATCAACTATGATGAATTTGAGGTCGATATTGAGTTTGTCAATGGCCTTGTGCATGGCTAATATTGAGGCATTGAGAATATTTATTTTGTCTATTTCCTCTGGAAAGATATGGGCCACACCAAAACACAGCGCACTTTCTTCAATCAAAGGCTTTAAATTTTCGCGCTTGTTTTCAGATAGTTGTTTTGAATCGTTTAGTATACTATTGTGAAAATCTTCTGGCAAAATCAAAGCAGCGGCTGTCACCGGTCCGGCGAGACAACCTCGACCTGCTTCGTCGGTGCCGGCTTCTAAATGATGGTACAGATATTTTTGTAACATGGTATTAAAACTAAAAATATATAAGGCATATTCAATATCATCTTTAAATATGCGCCTATATGTTAAAAAGCTTAAATTATTCGTAAGTAAAAACTCATTAAATTAGTAATACAGCAATTTTTACGATTTTTTTAACATTTTGGTTTCGTCTTCGCTAAATATTCTTGGAAAATACGTCTATATGTATGACTTTTATCGATGCTAATTCAAAAATACACTTAAATGAAACAAAAACTCACATGGATAATAACGCCATTAATGGTGTTGTTTATCAGTTTTTCCTATGGACAGGAAAAAACAGTTTCAGGTAATGTTACCGATCAATTTGGGCTGCCCTTACCAGGGGTATCTGTTGTTGAGGTGGGAACTACACGTGGAACACAAACAGATTTTGATGGAAACTACTCTATCAGCGTAAGCGAAGGTCAGGTTTTACGATTCAGTTACGTAGGTCAAACTACGGTTGATAGAACAGTAGGCTCTGAGAATACGATAAATGTGCAAATGGAAGACGATGCCGAAGCCTTGGAAGAGGTCATCGTCACTGGTCAGGGTTCTGGTATCCAAAGAAGAAAACTATCAACAACGGTAGATGTTCTCGATGCAGAGGATATCGATAAGCTACCCTCGAATCAGATTGACCAAATGCTGCAGGCTACTGCCCCAAGTGCTCAGATTCGTTTAAGTTCTGGGCAACCTGGTACGGCTTCTATTATAAGAACAAGGGGGGCTATTTCTGCAGCAACTTCCTCTACTCCGGTAATCATTGTCGATGGGGTTCGTGTTGATAATTTGAACTCCAATGCGCAATTGGGTATCGGTACAGGAGGTGCAAATGTTTCTGCTTTGGCGGATATCCCTGTAGAGTCGATTGAAAGAATAGAGTATATCAAAGGAGGCGCCGCAACTACCCTTTATGGTGCAGATGCTGCAAATGGTATTATTCAGATCATTACCAAAAAAGGTAAAGCCGGTAAAGGTACCGCCTTTTTTGAGAGCAGATTGGGCGTTATCAAGGCCACTACCGATTTTTTAAAGTATGATAGAACGGCCGACGCCTTGTTCGAACCTGGTATATCCCAGGAATATCGAATAGGATTCAGTGGTGGTTCTGAAAACTTCACTTACAATTTCGGCGGAAGCCTTTATAAGGATGATGGTTTCAATCAATTGAATGAACAGGTACGAAGAACTTTTACTTTTGGCTATAATGCCAACGTAACCGATAAATTTAAATATCAGGGTTCTTTTTCTTACGTTAGTTTTGATTCGAACCTTGACTTCAACGCAAATACCAGTTTCTCAAGATTTTCTGCCTTTGAAGGTGCAGGTAGGGGAAATTTGGATGAGTTGACCGATGATGAATGGCAGTCTGAACTAGATAGGTCAAATGCCATAGGACCATTGGTTGACATTACTAATGTAACTAGCCGTTTTACGGGGTCGAATAAGTTTACGTATGATATTATTCCTTCGTTACAAGCAAATGCCACCGTAGGTATTGATTACAGGAATACGGTACAAGAACAATTACAGTCCAATGCTTTGCTAGTAGCATTAGGGTCTATTAATCCAGGCACCACAGATCAAGCCAATTTAACAAGGGTTTTACGGTCGAATTTTGTCGTTACCGGTGATTTGAACTTCACCCATAAGGCGAATACTGAAAATTTCTCTTTTGTTACTATTTTAGGGGGTCAGTTTTTCAGAACTACTGATAGACAGAATCGTTTAAATGGCTCCGGGGGTGTTGACGGGACACGTAAAATAGACTTTTTCCCAACGCAGACCGCGCTGGATTTTGTTTTGGAGAATGCCAACTATGGTGCGTATTTCTTAGAGAACATAGGTATCTATGATGTTGCCTTCCTTGAATTTGGAGGACGTTTGGATAGAAATACCTCGGCTGGGGCTGACACTAAGCCTTTGTTGCTTCCTAAGATTGGTGTTACTTATAATGTTTCGGACCATGATTTTTATAGGGATAGTAATTTTAGCGACTTTTTATCAACGGTTAAGTTAAGGGCAAACTATTGGGAGGCGACCAATTTCGCCCAACCCTTTT
>CAZHJO010000193.1:0-5943 GCA_964532755.1 uncultured Maribacter sp.
CATATAACAAACTGAAAAATGAAGTATTTAAGCGAATACAGAAATTTTGAGGCCACAAAAAAATATCTGGATGAAATCCATAGAATTGCCACTCGCAATTGGAACATCATGGAAATTTGTGGGGGACAGACCCATAGTTTGGTCCGGAACGGAATCTTGGAATTATTACCCGAAAAAGTGCGGATGATCCACGGTCCCGGTTGCCCGGTATGCGTAACACCACTGAATTTAATTGATAAGGCCATTGAGTTATTGGAAAACAATGTAATCGTTTGCTCCTTTGGTGATATGATCCGTGTACCAGGAAGCAAAAAAAGTTTGCTGGAAGCCAAGGCAAGTGGAGGTGATCTACGGATATTGTATTCCCCAATTGAAGCTGTTTCAATTGCTAGGGAAAATCCGGATAAGGAAGTTGTTTTTTTCGCCGTCGGATTTGAAACTACCGCACCTGCCAATGCTTTGTCGGTTTTGCACGCTGAAAAAGAAGGAATCACCAACTATTCAATTTTAGCATCCCATGTTTTGGTACCTCCGGCCATGGAGGCAATTTTAGATGATGAACTATGCAATATAGATGCCTTTTTGGGAGCTGGCCATGTGTGCGCCATTATGGGGACGCAAGAGTATGTTCCTTTGGTAAAAAAGTATAAAATACCAATTGTGATAACCGGTTTTGAGCCCTTGGATTTGGTTCAGGGCATTTACATGGCAGTAAAACAATTGGAGGAAGAAAGGCATGAACTCGAAAATCAATATGCAAGGGTGGTAAAAGAACATGGGAATAAGGCCGCTATTGGTGTCATTCAAAAAGTGTTTCAAATTGGTGACAGGGAATGGCGAGGAATAGGGAAAATACCAAATAGTGGTTACGTCATTAGAAAAGCTTTTAGAAAATACGATGCGGAGTCCAAATTCAAAGTTGAAAATATAACAGCACCAGAAAATTCCGATTGTATTGCCGGTGAAATCCTCAGGGGTATTAAAAAGCCCAAGCAATGTAGTCAATTTGGAAAAACCTGTACACCATCCAATCCGCTAGGTGCGCCCATGGTCTCCTCTGAAGGAGCCTGTGCAGCATATTATAATTTTTCCGATAATTTAATTTCCTCTTGATCTATGGATAAAAGTAAATTAGGGTTCGACACTATTAATTTGGGTCATGGTAGTGGCGGAACAATGACTAGGGATTTATTGGACAAAATTATCTTCAAAACGTTCAACAATACTTTTCTCAATCAAAAGCACGATGGTTCTATTGTGAAGCTTGATGGGGGAATTGCCATTTCAACAGACAGTTTTGTAGTATCCCCTATATTTTTCAAAGGAGGAAATATTGGCGAACTGGCCGTAAACGGTACCGTGAACGATGTGGCCATGTGTGGTGCTGTTCCCAAATACCTTTCCCTTGCCTTTATCGTTGAGGAGGGTATGGCCATTGATGATTTTACAAAAATCGTTAATTCAGTGAAGCGGGCTGCCGATACTAGTGGCGTGCAAATAATCACAGGAGACACCAAAGTAGTTGAACGCGGAAAAGGTGATAAAATATTTATCAACACTACAGGGTTCGGCGAAGTTCATCCTAAGGCAAATATTTCGACCAATAACATTAAAACGGGGGATAAAATCATCGTCAGCGGACGTATTGCCCAACACGGAATGGCAATTATGTCCCAGCGGGAAGGCCTCGAATTTGAATCCACTATCGAGAGCGACACTACAAACATAAATTTTTTGGTTAACGATTTATTGGACAAGTTCGGAAATAAAATACACCTGCTCAGAGATCCTACAAGAGGTGGACTGGCCAGCGTTCTATCAGAAATAGCATGTGACATCAACAAAGGGGTAACAATTTTGGAAAACAAAATACCGCTTGAGAAACAGGTTGCTGCCGCTTGCGAAATTTTAGGATTGGACCCAATGTATGTCGCAAATGAAGGTGTTTTTATTGCCATTGTTGAAGCCGACGTGGCCGAGGCGGTCGTTGAAACCATGCTAGATAATGAGAAAGGCGAAAACACGGCCTGTATTGGTGAAGTTACCGAAGAACACCCCAGTAAAGTGGTCATGGAAAGTTTAGTTGGAGGAAAACGAATCGTTAGTCCATTAATTGGTGAACAGTTACCCCGTATATGTTAGTTGCTGAAAATCCAATAGATTCCTATTACAATTGCAAAGAGCCCACCGGCCAGTCGAATTCCCTTAAAGAACACATCGTTGTGCTCATTTTTGGCAAAGGATGATATTTTACCTATCACAAAGGCAAATACGGTCATAGCAACAACAATTCCCAAACCAAACCCTCCTACATAAAGAACCGAATCCGATTGTTCCTCAAAACTTAGAACGGGTATGAACAATAAAAAATGGGCTATACCCGCCAAACCATGAAGAAATCCTATGGATAACGAAGCGAAGTTACTCTGTTTCAAGGTTTTGCCATGAACATGCTGGTGCGATTTTTCATGGGAATGTTCATGTTTATGGGAATGGATAATCGGTGAGTTTTCACTATGAACATGTAAATGCTTATGATTTTTATCTTTTTTGAAGATTTTGTAAAAAGCCCAAATCCCAATACCGATCAAGACAAATCCCACCAACTGTTCGCTGTAATCCGATATGCTTTCAATGGGAATCAGGTCCTTGAATACTAGAAACAAGATCCCTATGAACAACATGCCAACAAGATGGCCTATCCCCCAGAAAAGACCAATCTTCCAGGCCTTTCTCTTCGATTCTATGGCGAAAGGCACAACAGCGGCCAAATGATCAGGTCCGGTGATTACATGTAGAATTGAGGCAATGATACCTGCTGTCAATGAAAAAGTAACGTCCATGAATGTTCTCGGGAATTTGCTAATTTTTAGAAAATAAAACTACAAAAATAATACATGACTATTACGCTTTAATTTCGGTTAATCATATGAGTGGAGAAAACTCAAAGAACATAAAAATGAGCAGAGGAAATAGATAACAAGAATCTGGTATTGGTAACTGAATTTATTTTTTTAAATGGTCAATAACTTCCACCACATAAGCCGTAAAGTAACGGGGGATAAACTCAAAATTAAGTCTGATCGTGATTTTGAGACAATGATACTGATCATGCTATAAATAGGACCTTATTTTTATCTTTAAGACCTAATGTAACTTATGTTACAGACCACAAAATCAAAATATGCTTATTTTAGGAGATTTTCAACTTCAACCACCAATATGAAAAGACGAAATTTTGTTAGAAAGGCTGTTTTAGGAACAATGACCACTGTCATCGGAGCTGAAATAGTTTTTGGCAATGTATTGCCGGAAGGCTATCGGCCATTGGCCTTACAGGACCCCGACCCCTTTAAGATGTTTGACAAAGATAAGGGAATGGTAGTCCTTAATGACAAGCCATGGAATATTGAAGCCAGGGCACATTTGTTGGATGATAAGATCACGCCCAACAAATTTATGTTCATACGCAATAATGGGATAATACCCGAGAATATTGATGCCGGCAAATGGACGTTGACCATTGATGGTGAGTCCGCCAAACAATCCAAGACCTATACACTAGCTGAATTGAAATCAAAATTTCCCCAATATACCTATCAATTGACTTTAGAATGTGGGGGGAATGGCCGTAGTGAATTTGATCCCCCCGCCAAAGGAAATCAATGGACAGTAGGCGCAGTCTCCTGTGCCAATTGGACTGGCGTACGCTTGCGGGATGTACTTGAGGATGTAGGCTTAAAAAGTGATGCTGTTTATATTGGTTACCATGCCGCCGATGTCCATCTTAGTAGAGACCCAAAAAAAGAACCGATCTCCCGTGGTGCCCCAATGTCAAAAGTAATGCAGGACGAAACCTTGATTGCATTCAAAATGAATGGTGAAGATATTCCTTTGGCACATGGTTATCCTTTACGTTTGGTTGCAGGGGGTTGGCCCGCTTCAGTATCTGGCAAATGGGTTAACCGTATTAGTGTTCGAAATATTGTACATGATGGCACAAAAATGACAGGTACGGCTTATCGAGTGCCTTGTAATCCTGTCCCACCTGGTGAAAAAGTAAAGGATGAAGACATGTGCATTATCGAGTCAATGCCCGTAAAATCATTGATTACCTATCCTAAAACCGGGGCGACCATCAAGGAAGGACAATCATTGAACATCCGTGGACATGCATGGGCTGGAGAATTGGAAGTTTCAAAGATGGAATATTCCATAGATTTTGGTTCGTCCTGGGAACAATGTTCCCTTGAAAAACCTGCAAATCGATTGGCCTGGCAACATTTTGGGGCCAAAGTAGATTTTCCTAAAAAGGGATATTACGAAGTTTGGGCTAGAGCAACGGGATCTAATGGAATTAGCCAGCCTATGCTATTGCCTGGTTGGAATCCAAAAGGCTATCTTAACAATGCTTGCCATAGAATCGCTATAAAGGTCGCTTAAGCATGGAAGATCATAAAAAGTTCAAACAACGGATAAACGCAATTTACACCATGTTATTAGGGGTTTTTGCGCTTTTTACCTTGGCAGCCTTCACGGTGATTTATCTAATTTCAAATCCCAGTCTATTTGAAAAGTCACAACCTAAAGCTGCATATGCAGAAGTTATTGAAGAAGATGATTATGATAAAATAGAAAATGGGATCCACGTTCGTACAGGTTTGATAGAGGCCGAAGGGCTAATGGCTGTTGTCAATAATTGTACGAATTGCCATTCAGCAAAATTGGTAACCCAAAATAGAATGAACAAAGAACGATGGATCAGTACAATACGCTGGATGCAAGAGACCCAAAATTTGTGGGATTTAGGGCCAAACGAGGATATAATAGTCGACTACTTAGTTGCCAACTACCCCCCAGCAAAAAAAGGTAGAAGGGAAGTCTTAAAAAACATTGAGTGGTACGACCTCAACGAATAATATTTTAACGATTCAATTTTAAAAGAAACTATAATATTAAATAATTAGGTAATGGAAAAATATTTGGATGCTTTTGTAAACTCATTTATGGGTAGCGTAGAATGGACATGGAAATCAATACTTTTTGATGTGCCTTGGTACACCAACTACTTTTGGGGCCTTACTGTTATTTCATTGATTGTCTGGGGGCTTGAAATCGCGTTCCCATGGCGTAAGAACCAATCTGTTTTTAGAAGGGACTTTTGGTTGGATGGATTTTATATGTATTTCAATTTCTTTTTATTTGCAATTGCGATTAGTGGATTCTATAAATTATTGGGACTACTTTTCAATGATATAGGAATTTCCGCTAACAGCCTTACCTTATTGGACCTTTCCACATTGCCTGCCTGGGCCCAACTAGTGATTTTCTTTATAATTCTTGACTTTGTGCAATGGTTTACCCATATCCTGCTTCATAAATACGAATTCTTGTGGAGATTTCACAAAGTACACCATTCTGTCAAGGAAATGGGGTTTGCTGCCCATTTACGCTATCATTGGATGGAAAATATCCTGTACAAACCGCTAAAGACCCTCGGTGTTATGGTTTTGGGTGGTTTTGAACCAGAACAGGCCTACATTGTTCATTTTGCGGCTATTGCCATTGGACATTTGAACCACGCCAATATTAAATTAACGTGGGGACCCTTAAAATATATTCTCAATAATCCTGTGATGCACTTGTACCATCATGCCTACGCACTTCCGAAAGGATCTTACGGCATTAACTTTGGAATTAGCCTGAGTCTTTGGGATTATATATTTAAAACGAATTATGTACCAGAGGATAGTGGTACGATTGAATTAGGTTTCCCTGGTGATGATCAATTCCCACAGGATTTTATTCACCAAAATATCTATGGCTTTGGTAAACCGAAAAAAGGTTGAAAACTAGATAGACTTAATTAATTGGGTTCTTAGCAAAATTAATGCTCCAAATCCCACGGACTTGGCCTAGATCATACCATAGCGCTTTATCCTT
>CAZHJO010000194.1:0-5931 GCA_964532755.1 uncultured Maribacter sp.
AACATTGCCACATATGTAGTTGAAGAGGACAATCCTATTCCCGCCAAATTATTTGAAGCTGTTGAATTTGAAAAAATGTTAAACACAACAAAAACAATGATGGAGAACATCACCATCGCATTCGAGGAAACCGATGTTAAAGTCGCTCGTAAAGTCTTTAAAAAGGACAAGATCTTAGATAAAATCAATGTGAAATCGTTCAAAATTCTAGAGTTGGAAATCCAAAATGATCCTACGCTAATCAAAGAGGCCCTATTCTTATTTTCTGTGATTAAAAAATTGGAACGCGTTGGTGATCTGATCAAGAACATCGCAGAGGAAATCATTTTTTATAGCGATGCAGTAATCCTGAAACACAAAAAAAAGAAATAAAGCCTTTTCCGACAAACCACAATACTTTAAGCTTTAGCTAAATTAACGAAATCATAACGATTTCTTAACTTTGGATATCCGAACATGACCTATGTTTACTATGTTACTTTCAACAATCTTTCCTTTTTCTTAAATTATTTATTCAAATAGATTTAAGATGTTTTTTCGTATATAAATGGACTGATAATCGAATGTAGCACCTGCAGAGAATGCGCCTTTTTACTGATATAAGTCATATTTTATATCAACATATAGTAGCATTTTTATATCTTTTACCAACTAAAATAAATTATGGAAAATATTTACTTTTTAATGCTCATTGCCCTTGCCATTTTAGCAATCGCGGATCTTGTTGTTGGCGTAAGTAATGATGCCGTAAATTTTTTGAATTCCGCTCTTGGTTCTAAGGCAATTTCCTTTAGGACCATCATGATCGTTGCCAGTTTGGGTATCTTTTGTGGAGCTATTTTCTCAAGTGGACTTATGGAGGTAGCCCGTAAGGGTATTTTCGTTCCAGGTGAATTCATGTTCAGCGAAATCATGATCATTTTCATGGCAGTGATGATTACTGATATCCTCTTGCTCGATTTCTTCAATACCCTCGGGATGCCGACATCGACAACAGTTTCGATTGTATTTGAACTCTTGGGCGCTGCAGTGGCAATGGCATTGATAAAGATTGGTGCTGCTGGCGATTCATTTTCAGAAGTAGTAAACTATATAAACACTACGAAAGCTACAGAGATTATTCTAGGCATATTACTTTCGGTAGTGGTTGCCTTCTCGGTAGGTGCCATTGTGCAATATGTTTCGCGATTATTGCTCTCCTATAATTTCGAAAAAAAAGCCAAGTGGGTTGGTGCGGTCTTTGGTGGAGTCGCATTAGCCGCAATTACCTATTTTATCTTTATTAAAGGATTGAAAGGCACTGATTACTATGCCGAAATTCAACCTATGATCGAAGGTAAAACTGCTATTATCGTTGCCATTAGTTTTGTGATTTGGACCTTTTTATCCTATATCGTTGTAGCAGTATTCAAGAAGAACATTTACAAACTCATTATTGCAGTCGGTACTTTTGCGTTGGCATTGGCCTTTGCCGGTAACGATTTGGTGAACTTTATTGGTGTGCCCATAGCAGCATACCAATCATTCGAAGCATGGACGGCTGCGGGCGTCCCAGCAACTGAATTCGCAATGGATGTTTTAGGAAAAAAAGTGCCAACACCTACATTTTTTCTATTTCTGGCAGGTTTGGTCATGGTTTTAACACTATGGTTCTCCAAAAAGGCAAGATATGTAACCCAAACTGAAATTAATTTATCCAGGGAAGGTGAAGCAAAAGAACGTTTTCAACCCAACATGTTGTCAAGAAATTTAGTTCGGTTCACCATTTTAGCCTCAAAATATACAGCTACAGTGGTTCCAAATTCAATTCAAGATCGAATTGAAAAACAATTTACCAAGCCCGTTATCGAGCTTCCCAAAGGTAAAAAACATGAACTTCCCGCTTTTGACATGGTAAGGGCTGCAGTAAATCTTATGGTTGCAAGTGTACTCATATCAATTGCAACTTCCATGAAACTGCCGCTTTCTACTACCTATGTGACATTTATGGTAGCCATGGGTACTTCTTTATCTGATAGAGCCTGGGGAAGCGAAAGTGCGGTTTACAGGGTGGCGGGGGTATTGAACGTTATCGGCGGATGGTTCTTTACAGCCATTTGTGCATTCATTGCTGCAGGAACGGTTGCCTACTTGATCCATTTAGGAGGTGGTGCCATGATTGCCGTGCTGTTGTTATTGGCCGTTTTGTTGTTAGTAAGGAACTATATAAGCCATACCAAAAGATCTAGAGCGGTTAAGGCCGAAGACAGTCTCAGTAGAGCTGAAAGTAGTTCAATACATGGGGTAATCGAAGAGAGTGCGGACAATATTTCGAAAGCCCTTAAAAGGGTTAGCAAGATAAATCATACCACCATCAACGGTTTGATAAAACAAGATCTGGATGCGCTTAAAAAAGCAAAGAACACGGTTATTAAATTGGAAAATGAGATTGAAGAATTACAAAATGATATCTTCTATTTCATAAAAGAATTGGATGATTCTTATTTAGGGGCAAGCAAGTTTTATATAGATGTGATAGGTAGTTTACAGGACGTGGCACAATCGTCTAGTTTAATTGCAAAAGTGAGCCACAAACATGTAAATAACAATCATAAGGCCCTTAAGAAAAAGCAAGCAGAAGAGCTATTGGATATCAATGATAAATTGGTACATCTTTTCGGAAAAATAAGGGAAGTATTCCAAGCAAGGACGTTCGAAGTAATCGTTCCGGGAATCATTGAAGAAAAACAAGCGATTTTGGACAAAGTTGAGGAGGCAATACAAAAACAAGTGGAACGAACACGTTCGGCGGAGTCAACTAGTCCTAAGAATACTACACTCTATTTTAGTATCCTATTGGAAACAAAAGACCTTATCAAAGCGAATATTAATATCCTGAATTTGTATCATGACGAGCATAATCGTTCAATTGATCTAATGGATATTGAAGTGGAGGAATAGCCAAATAATAATGGTTGGTCTTTATATAAAAAACCAGCCTGATGGTTCCATCAGGGTGGTTTTTTATTAATGGGCTTTGTCGAGTAAGAAGTTGATAATTGCATTTCGCTTTAAATGATCAGGCCAAATCATGCTGTCCTCAGAAAAGAAATCCTCAGTGTCCGATGATGTACTGTGCTATGCAGCTTTTGAATCCACATTTTCCAACAAATAATCTTTTCCACCATACAGTAAAATAGCGACCTCGATAAGTTTTTTAATAATATCGTTTACGTTGTCATTGTCATTGACCAAAGAAGAAGACATATCTACGGTTATTAAGCTCTCACGTATTAACTTGTTGATAGAATCCGTGGTTTCATGCTTGGCTTCCCTAGCTGCTTTTCGGAGTCTTATAAGCTTGTCATAATACTGTGCTTTGTCTTCCTGGGTCCTGAACAAATAAATAATACGTAATACTTTCACGATCTTTTTTCTAAACTTATCATATTCCTTTCGCATATGACTATTCTCCGAATTCAAATAAAAGGATACATTCCTCCCAAGTTCCTTGACATCATTAACAATTTCGACCATTTTACGGTTGGCAATCTTAATTTCGGAAACCCGGAGATTTTCACTTTTACTCAACTTTAAATCACTTTGCGCAGTAGTTGCATAACGTATTATCTCCCCATAGATATTTTTGACTTTCAAATAGTACAATTCCCGAACATCCGTTTGAAAATCCTCTGTGGATTTTTTGACTACCTTTTTTACCCTAAGATCTGAAGTAATATCCTCCCGATGAATATTCAATGCATGGGCTACGATTTGGAATATAGCCTTTTTATACAAATATTTTGACTCATTCTCCAATGATATAAGTAGGGTTTCGGGGTATTTCAAGACTTTTTCAGTTAAATATTTAGGTTCATCAATTTCCTTTTCCGGTTCAATCTTGGCGGGTACCATTTTTTCCACAATCTTGGCAATAGGCTTTATAAACCAAACAAGCACAAAAGTGTTGATGATATTAAAACAAGTATGGAACAGCGATAAGGCAACTGGTATGGCCGCTGCACTCATATAGGGAGAATCCGAACCGGTTAAGCCAACAAGCCATTCAACAAATTTTAAGAACGGATAAAAAAGAACCAGAACCCAGACAACACCAATGATATTAAAGATTAGATGGGCGCGTGCCGTTCGCTTGGCATGAAAATTAGCCACGATTGCCGCTAAATTGGCTGTAATAGTAGTCCCGATATTTTCGCCCAAAACCATAGCTGCAGCTAGTGGAAAAGGTATCCACCCCTGTGCTGTCATAATTAATGTGAGTGCCATGGTCGCACTTGAGGATTGGATTATTATGGTAAGTAAAGTACCAATGGCCAAAAATAGTAGAACAGACCAAAAGCCCAAATCGGTATACCTTTTTAAGAATTCAAGAATTTCAGGGTTTTGCTTGATATCCGGAACGGCATCCTTGAGAAATTGCAGTCCAATAAACAATACGGCGAATCCGATTATAAATCCTCCCCAATTTTTAAGGTTTTCTTTTTTGGCAAAGGTGAAGGCAAATCCCAACCCAACGAGCGGTAACGCTATTGCGCTCATACTGACCTTAAATCCTAGTATAGTAATTAGCCAAGCGGTAATCGTTGTACCGATGTTGGCGCCCATAATAACACTGATCGATTCTGTCAATGACAGTAAAGAGGCGTTTGAAAAACTAACCACCATTAAAGTAGTGGCAGAAGAAGACTGAATCACCGAAGTAATAAAAAACCCCGTGAATATTCCCAAGAACTTGTTGGAGGTCATTGTGGCAAGGATTTTTCGCATTCTATCCCCCGCCAAACTCATGAGTGCATCGCTCATTACCTTCATTCCAAATAAAAACAGGCCTAATGACCCAAACAATTGTAATACCTCGTAAAATCCGTAATTCACTGTGTCTATTAAATATGTTAACTTAACGTAAATATAATGTAAATTTAGAGTAAATAAAATTGGAGCAGGGCAATTATTAATTGTACACCAAAGGATACTTTTCTTTTTAATTTCATACACTTCAAAGGCTACAAAATTTCAGGGTTCGATACGAAGTGCATTACAGAACCTTACAAGGCAATACTGAATATAAAAAAGTGGAAAGCCCATTAATTGATAACATTTAGGTTACATTTATTTTAAGGATTTAAAGTACGTTTGCATGTTACTTTCAATGATAGCACATGGACAATATTTTCCTTCTGATGCTAATTGCTTTGGCCGTCCTCGCCATTGCTGATTTAGTGGTAGGTGTCAGCAATGATGCTGTAAATTTTTTGAATTCCGCCATTGGGTCAAAGGCTATTTCGTTCCGAACCATTATGATCGTAGCGAGCGTTGGAATTGCCCTTGGTGCCATTTTCTCAAGTGGTATGATGGAAGTCGCCCGAAAAGGAATCTTTAATCCAGGAGAGTTCATGTTTAGCGAGATCATGTTCATTTTTATGGCGGTCATGATCACCGATATTCTCCTATTGGATTTCTTTAATACCCTAGGTATGCCCACCTCAACCACAGTTTCCATAGTATTTGAACTCTTGGGAGCTGCCGTTGCTATGTCATTAATCAAAATTTGGGGTGCTGGTGGTGATTTTACCGATGTAGTGAATTATATAAATACCTCAAAAGCATTGCAGATTATAATGGGTATTCTACTCTCTGTTGTATTCGCATTTTCAATAGGCGCTATGGTTCAATGGGTATCCCGGCTTTTATTATCCCATAATTTTGAGAGGAAAGCCAAATGGGTTGGAGCACTCTTTGGAGGTGTTGCATTATCTGCGATTACCTATTTTATCTTAATGAAAGGTATAAAAGGTACCGCTTATGCCAGTCAAAGTTTTGATCTTATAGCTGGAATGACCATTAAGGATTTTTTAGAGGACAAGGTCTGGAGCATCATTGTTATTAATTTTCTTTTATGGTCATTCCTTTCATTCATATTAACAGCGTTCG
>CAZHJO010000195.1:0-5885 GCA_964532755.1 uncultured Maribacter sp.
TGTTCATTACATCCAAGGGTCTTAAAAACATTAGAAATGACAGTGACCCAAATTGTAAATTGCCACAACTCGCGAGCTGGCCAACAATGACATACATTGTGCGGCTTTGAATAAAAATTTAATTCATATTCAAAAACCGTTTTATTTCCAGTATCTTTTTGTCACGAAACAAACTATCTGCTATTAAGAGGGTCTAATAACCAACAGATGCCTGATAGAAATATAACTCGTGATAAGAGAGACCGCCCTAATCAAAAAATTAAAAAATCCAAAGCTAAAAAATAAGGCTTTCAAGGACCTACTCGAATTGTACCAGGAACGTCTTTATTGGCATATTCGAAAAATAGTGGTTACCCATGAAAATGCGAACGATGTTTTGCAGAACACACTCATCAGAATATACAAAGGCATCAACAGCTTTAAAGAGCAAAGTTTGTTACACACGTGGATGTATAGAATTGCATACAACGAATCCATCCGATTTTTGGAAAAGCACAAAACAATTTCATTACATCTTAATGATGGCAATAATGATTACCTCAACAATTTAACCCAAGATGTTTATTTTGATGGTGACGAAATACAACTAAAACTTCATTCTATCATTTCTAATTTGTCAGGAAAGCAGCAACGTGTCTTTCAGATGAAATATTTTGATGATTTAAGCTTTCGTGAAATATCAGAAATTTTGGATGTGAGCGAAAATACCTTAAAATCGTCCTATTATAGCGCCGTAAAAACAATCGAGGAAGAAATTGTTTCCGACACTTTACAAACTAATTGAAAAATTCAAGGTCTAACAAATACCATGGCAAAGACAAACAAAAACAATAAGAACCATATTGAGCAAGCTGGAAATCGTTTTTTAAAAGATGATGTCCATAAAAAAAGTCTTGCCCAAGAGCATAAGGAATATCTGGGGATGGATGTTCCAGATAACTATTTCTCTATATCCAAAGACACCATTTTAAAAAGTATACCAGTTGATAACCAACGGACCAGTAGGGTTTTTAGACTAAAACCATTTATTGCCTATCCACTTGCAGCTTCATTTCTAATACTTGTAGGTGTTTTTGTTTGGTTACAAAATGACACGACGGCGGTTGATCCAAAAATCACCAATACCGAAATAATCGGAACACTTGATGTTGATTCCGATGACTTTCTGGTCACTTCACTTCTTGTTGAAGATGACAATTTGGATGCATTCATAGACGATTTTATTGTACATGAAATCCTTGTGGGAGCCGATTTATCCGAACAACAATTGGAAAATATGTTTATTAACTCTCTTTTCATAGAAGACTCATTATTAGATAGTTATATAGATGAAAGCCTAATAGAAAATATAGTGCTATAGTGTTTTCAAACTATTCTATTCTTTTAGGTTCTAATAAATAAAAGCACTGCATAATATAAATTCAATTATCATGAAAACAAAAGTAAATACGCTAGTCACACTATTAAGTTTGTTACTGTTTATAACAATAAGTAGTGTCCTTCATGCTCAAGAAACTGATTTTGGTCCGATCATGAACCAATTAACACAAGAACAACAAGAAATGCTGCAAGCCCAACGTAAATTGATGTTGCAGAACCGAGAACAACTTCGGGCAACCTTAACGGAAGAGCAGTTAGCAATTCTACAAGACCGAACACAAACAAGGGAACAAATGAGAAAACGACTAAGAACCTCTTTCTCAGATGAGCAAAACGAATTGTGCGATAACCAAGAAGGTCAATTACGTCATATACGTAACCAGTTTAGAAACTCATTAACCCAAGGCCAACGACAAATGTTACGTGAACGCGTCAGACAAACCAGACAATCTCGAGACCAAGGCGAAATTAGAAACCGCAAAGGTTTTGGAGGTGATGGTGAACGCCCCGGAAGAAAAGGAAATGGACAAGGTTCTGGTGGTGGTAATGGAAATGGAAATGGTGGAGGCAATTAAATCTTATTAAAAGATGAAAGCCGATAGCTACCTATACAATAAGAGAGCATTGGCAGTTTGGTTACTACTGTTAACGGTAGTAACCGCTGCTAATTTATATTCGCAAGAACCAGAGGAGGATGAAATTGATCTACTTCTTGATGAACTCTTCTTCAATGACCAACAGTTCATTGATGATATTCTAGATTCTTTCCACACTTATAATTTTTTGTACGCGAACCTTTCTTTCAACAGCAATACGTTTTTTTCTGGTCGAGAATCAGGTGTTGATCAGTTTAACCTAGTACCTCAACTTTCCTATTATAGTTCATCGGGATTCAACCTAAGTATTTCCGGACTCTACTATGAAACTTTTACACCTAATTGGGATTTTACCAACGTATATCTTGGTTTTTATCATGCGATTGACGACAAAAAACTACTACATTATAATGTTGGTTATACACGTTATTTCTATTCTGATGACTGGGACACATTCACAAATTCTATAGATTTAAGTATTGGATTTCGAAACGAGAAAAAAACCTTGGGTACTAAACTGGGGGCCTCTTACCTCTTTGGAACAGACCAATCCTTTCAGATAGCTTCTCGGACCTATGCCAATGTTACCATTACCAGAACTAAGGATTTCGTCTTAAAATTTAGACCACAGCTTGGTTTTTTAATTGCGCAACAAACCATTGCTTTAGAGCAATTGAACACACAGGGCAACGAGACTACAACCGAATATATATACAACGACATTTTCGATCTATTGAACACGCAACTGAACTTACCAATCCTGTTAGCAACTAAATCATGGGATTTTGAATTGGGCTACAATATTAACTTTCCCTCGGCTGTTGAAACTGAGCCCAGTTTAAGCACCACGGGTTTTTTTAATATTTCCATTGGTTATTTAATTGACTTGGATAAGAATTAGCGAAAACTTAAACAGCACAACTTTTCCCACCTTCTTTAACCCCTAATTTCACTAATATCTTTTCTAACATGCACCATTTGGTAAATGCGGATTGAAACATGTTGGCACCAATGAAAAGGGTGAACCATAACCAATTGATATTTACATACATGGCCAGTATGGCACTTATCATGATAAAGCAGCCTACAATGATCCTAAAATATTTATTCAACATTTGTTTTAATTTTTAAATTTAAATTATATACTTCTTTCTATAGGAACCACAACCGCCTTTATAGGATTATTGGTTTCCAAATTCGAATTGAATTCCTTGATGAGTCCAAATAGCACATCGATTTTTTCATCATTGGTAAAAGAAAAGAACAAGCTCGATTCCACGCCTCCTTTTACATTGGGAAACCAGCTCGATTTCATTAATAAAGAGGCTGGCGTTTTATACCCATCAATGTCAGAACCACTAAAGTTCTCGATCTTTGCCTTTTTAAAAAGGTCAACCACCTGTTTTTCATATTGTTCTACCACGGTAACCAATAACAGCTTCATCCAATCTTATTTATAGTTTTTACGTTCTATCATATAATACACCAAAGGCACTACCAAAAGCGTCAGCACAGTTGAAACAATGGTACCACCCATGAGTGAAATGGCCAACCCTTGGAAAATAGGGTCAAAAAGAATTACGAAAGCGCCGATGACCACAGTCCCGGCGGTCAATAAAATAGGTGTTGTACGCACGGCTCCCGCCTCAATAACCGCTTGTTTGATTGGTACTCCCTCGGCCAATCGCAAATTCACAAAGTCGATCAACAAGACCGAGTTTCGTACCATGATACCGGCCAAGGCGATCATTCCAATAAAGGAAGTTGCGGTAAAGAATGCACCCAACAACCAATGGCCTAAAACAATACCTACCAAAGAGAGCGGGATTGCGACCATCATGACAACAGGGGCCTTGAAGTTCTGGAACCAGCCTACGATCAAGATGTAAATGATGACAATAACACCTAGAAAAGCTATGCCCAGATCTCGGAATACTTCCAAGGTAATCTGCCACTCACCATCCCATTTTACCGTATAATCATCCTCATAATCTGGCTGTTTTATATACAGTTCATCAACGGAATACCCTTCTGGTAGATCTAGCTCTTTCAATTTATCGGTCATTCCCAAAATTGCATATACGGGACTTTCGAGCTCTCCAGCCATGTCGGCCATCACATAAACCACTCGTTTTTGGTTTTTGCGATAAATACTTTTTGCCCTTGTGGTCTGTTGTATATCTACCAAATCACCAATGGTTATCATAGTTCCTTGTTGCGATTTGATCTTTAATTGTGAAATATCGCTTATGGTCGATTTCTCTTTTTCGTCCAAAGCCAAGATCAGACCTACCTGGGTTGTGGCATCCTCATCATATAAATTAGTTACCGGCCTCTCAGATAAGGCCATGTTCATCGTATGGGAAATTTGTTGGGGTACTATACCGTACAACATCGCTTTTTCCTTGTCAATGATAAATTCATATTCGGTTTGATCAGCTTCAACCATCCAATCTACATCCACAACATCGTCTGTATTCTTTAATATATCCTGAACCTGATTGGCAATATCAATTTGCTTGTCATAATCAGGACCATATATTTCACCCACAATAGTGGACATCACCGGAGGTCCTGGGGGTACCTCGACAACTTTTACGTTGGCATTGAATTTAGCCCCAATACGTTGTATCCCTGGACGTAAAAGACTGGCGATTTCATGGCTTTGTTCACTGCGCTCCCCTTTATCAATAAGATTTACCTGTATATCGGCCATATTGCTGCCGCCACGTAAATCGTAATGGCGTACCAGTCCGTTGAATGTTATCGGAGCAGATGTACCCGCATAGGTCTGGTAGTTCACCACCTCTGGTCGCGTTGCCAAATATTGTGCAATTTCCTTGGTCACCACAGCTGTCCTTTCCAAGGTTGTACCCTCCGGCATATCAATGACCACCTGAAATTCATTCTTGTTGTCAAAAGGCAACATCTTTACAGCTACGGATTTTGTAAAAAACATTCCTACCGAAGCTAATAGTAGTAGGAACGTGATCCCCAAAAACATCCAACGTTTCTTTTTGTCCTCGATAAGGGGTTTTTCAAATTTCTCGTACATGCGATAGATAAAAGAATCGTGCATGGGTTTCTCCTTTTTCCCTTCCTTTCCATTTTTCTCCTTTTCCCTTAGGAAGATATACCCCAAATAAGGTGTGATGGTCAAGGCCACAAACAATGACAATAGCATAGCTATTGAGGCCCCAATGGGCATGGGACTCATATAGGGGCCCATTAAGCCTGAAACAAAGGCCATAGGCAATACAGATGCTATTACCGTGAATGTTGCCAATATGGTGGGGTTACCCACTTCATTGATTGCATATAAGGCTGCCTGCTTAAAGGGTAAGCGCTTCATTTTAAAATGGCGGTGCATGTTTTCGGCGATAATAATGGAATCATCAACCACAATACCCGTAACGAATACCAAAGCAAAAAGCGTTATTCTGTTCAAGGTATAATCGAGCATATAATAACTCAATAAAGTCAGGGCGAAAGTAATCGGCACCGATAGGAATACCACCAAACCGCCACGCCAACCCATCGCCAACATGACGACAAAAGTAACCGCGATTATGGCCCCGATAAGGTGCATTAAAAGCTCTGAGACTTTATGGGAAGCCGTCTCCCCATAATTTCGGGTTACCTCAACATGAACATCATCGGGAATCAAATTCTTCTTAAGGTGTTCAACTTTATCAATGATAATATCGGATATCTTCATAGCATCCGCACCCTTGCGTTTTGCTACGGAAATGGTCACTGCCGGATATTCCGAGTTGAACTTTTGTGCCTTGTCACTGGCTTGGCCAAAACCAAGTGAAACGTAATTCTTGGGAAGTTCAGGGCCATCTTCAATGCTGGCAATCTGCTTCAAATAAATGGGCCTATTTTGCTGGATACCAACGACTAAAT
>CAZHJO010000196.1:0-5878 GCA_964532755.1 uncultured Maribacter sp.
GGGAAGTGATTTAAAAGACTGTTTGAAAGTTTTACCATTTTTTACCAAGGAAAGCTCAACTGTATTTGATAATTCCTTGATAATACCTTGAGCGTGCAATACCTCTGGGATACTTAAATAAGTGCCGGCGTAGGCCTTAAAGAATTGGTCGTTCTCGGCCGGTACCACAGGGAACACTGCCTTTAATGCATCTTTGACTGGTACTCCACCAATAGCCACAACTCTAGCACCTAGCGCTTTTTCGTAATCTTTATGAACTCCCTGTATAAATACCCCATCATTAAACTGATAGAAATTCAACGGCAATTGATGAAAGGCATGGGGTTGATATCTAAAACCAAGAACGGTATGGCCATATTTAAAGGAAGCGACTAACCGTGCTAGTCCAATGACGATTTCATGTTCTTGTAAATTGGGTATGTCCCTATGAAGTTTTTCCACGGCCTTGTCAAAATCAGCCTTGGTTGTTTTTTTGAACAAGAAGGGATAATCCTTATGTACGGTTTCCTGAAGAAATTTAAGATCATCTTGCCATTGTTGGGTAGTGATTTCAGTTTGTGCCGCAGTATTTAAAACTAGAAAGCCAAAAAGGAATAAAAATAAAAGCTTCATAACATGATTTTTTGATTGATTGATATTAATTGGACTATAAAAAGCGTATTAAGTTACAAAAAGTGTGACTTAATTTAACTATATGGAGAAGTTTGCAATTGATAGTCGAATCCGTTGGTTATCGGAAGAATCTTGAAAAAACCACGAACTTTCTTTTTGTATTGATGAAGTATACCCCTGTCAATAATATCGCTGCCGCTATTACCGACTGTAATGTAATTTGCTCATCTAAAAAATACCACCCCAAAATCAAAGCGATAATTGGGTTTACGTAGGTGCTTGTAGCCACTTTTTCAGGAGAAACTACTTTTAATAAATAGTTGAAAGAGGTAAAGGCCACTATACTACCGAATATAATCAAGAGCATCATCGAATATTGTACAGGCACACTCCACTCCATGGGATATGTCCAGGTTTCACCAAAAAAGAAACTTGCAATTGCCAGCATAATACCACCGGTCAACATCTGATATCCTGTATTCACAAAATAATTACGTGGTAAATCTGCCTTACCTACAAAAAGACTGCCATAACCCCAACTCAACATACAAGCAAAAATCATAAGCATCCCCAGAATAGAGTTTTCCTGACTGATGATTTGTTTTTGACTTACCAAAAGGTAAATACCAATAAAACCCAGAATCACACCAATAAAAGACATCATTTGTATTTTTTTGCCCTGTAACATGCGCATAAGTAAAAGAATGATCAACGGTTGCGCTGATATCTCCAAGGCGGCAAAACCGCTATCTACATATTTTAAAGCCCATACCACAACCCCATTGCCAAAGGTTAAAAATAAAAATCCTGCAATAACGGTATTCTTAAGTTGTCGCCAGGAAATGGCTATACTTCTGCCCAGGAATTTGGCTAAAATGAATATCAAAATCCCCGCGACTACAAATCGTATAGAAGCCAACATAAAAGGAGGTAGTTCTAGTACAGCAATCTTATTCAATAAGTAGGTGGAGCCCCAAATGACATAGATGGCAAAAAATGCCAGGACGATTAGTAACGTATTTTGAGTCTTGGACATAAGTATTTAAGATGGTCAGCTTTTTAATTCAATACTAAAGATATTCTTTTAATTAGATACCACATGAAAATAAAAAAGAGGGTCAACGACCCTCTTTACTACCATGTACTTACATTTACTAGTATGCTTGTGGAATTGCCTTTACATGGGCGAATACTTTTTGACCGTATATTTCGGTCTCGAATTCATCCTTATTGATCTTAATGCCTTTAACATCATTCAATTCGCCATCAGGTGAAATGGCTTTTATACCATAAAAATCGCCGTCCTTGTTAATGGCTTTGACATGTACGATGTTCCCAACACGTTCAACACCTTTCACGTCCAATTTTCTACCATCTGGAGTTAATGCCTTGACATCAAATAAAATACCATCCTCGGAAATAGCTTTGATAGGAGCATATTTATCCTGGCTTACTATCATTTTTATGGGCAAAAGATTGCTTCCGTCAAGTGCCTTGATATCCATAAGACTTCGTTGATATGAATCCTGAATAGCCTTAACATCGTATTTCTTTCCTTCAGGATCAAATGCCTTAATATCGAGTGTGGTGCCCTCCGGATGAAAGGCCTTGATATTCCATTGTCCATTATTGGTGGCAACACCTGCTTGAGGCAGTGCTTTTATATGGGCATATACTGCATGGCCATTAATTATGACTTCAGTTTGCTTATCGGTCATTTTAACTCCTTTAATGTCATTAAGTCTACCTTCAGGTGAAATTGCTTTAATACCATATAACTCACCAGCCTTATTAATTGCCTTTATATGGATGATGTTTTTCGTGCGACTTACACCCTTTACATCCAAGGTATCCCCTTCTGGTGTCAAAGCTTTTATATCGTATACACTCCCATCATCTGCCAAGGCCTTTACCCTTGTATACTTATCACCACTCACCAGGACCTTAACTGGTAATTGGTGTTCACCGACCAGGGTCTTCACATCCATAAAACTGCGCTGTGCAGTATTCTGAATGGCCTTAACGTCATAAATATCCCCATCCTTATCAATCGCCTTTACGTCAATTAAGCGGCCATCAGGATGAATAGCCTTGACATGCCATATCACCTTTTCAAAATTCTTCGTCAATTCGGTAGAAATGGTTTCCGGAGCCTCTTCTTTAATGTCCTTACAGCTATTTACGACCATAAAAAACGTTAGGAAAACAAGGATCAACGCTCCTTGGAATACTGTAGAAATTTTGTTTGTTTTTTCCATGGTTAACTACTTTTATTCTATTCGCATTGTAGAGACCATACGTTCATAAAATGTATGGTATGCTATTTTTAATAATTAATCAAAATTACCATGGAAGTTGTTAAGAACAACTGATAATTATCATTTTATAGACATATTTTAGTAGTGAAAATATTACGCAAAAAAACCAATTGAATTACGAAATATCGCGTACAATTTAATCGTAGTTGTTCCACCACTTATCGGGCCTACGGTCTTGCATTGTGAGATAGATTGATTCTCCAATTTTAGGGACTAGGACGGGAATATCCAATTCTGAAGCTTTTGCAATTATGCGTTCAACAGGGTCTGTCCATGAATGCATTGCCAACTTAAATGCACCCCAATGTATGGGCATAATGAACTTTGCCCTTACATCTAGTCCAGCCTGTGCTGTTTCTTCTGGCATCATATGAATTTCTTTCCACATTTCGTTGTATTGTCCACATTCCATCATTGCAAAATCAAAAGGACCATATTTATCACCTATTTCCTTAAAATGGGACCCATAACCACTATCGCCACTGAAGAATATATTTTCGGTCTCGGATTGAATGATCCATGAAGCCCATAAGGTGTTTCCCCGGTCATTGATCCCCCTGCCTGAAAAATGCTGGGCCGGCGTACATCGAAAAACCAAATCGCCAAAAGTAGTTTTTTGCCACCAATCAAGTTCTGTAATATCTTGTTGTGCAACTCCCCATTCCAAAAGGTGGACCCCGACCCCCAAGGGAGCGTAAAAGTGATTCACTTTATCCTTTAATCTAAGTATTGAGCCATAATCCAAATGGTCATAGTGATCGTGTGAAAGTATAACTGCATCTATCCTAGGTAATTTTTCGATTTCTATGGGTAATTCGCTACTAAACCTATTAGCGCCCAACATTGGATGAGGAGCTGGGACATTCCCAAACATGGGATCTATCAAGATATTCTTTCCATTCATTTGTAGTAAAAAGGTAGAATGTCCAAACCAAACCATCCTGGTACTGTCCCGATATTGCACAAGGTTCAAAGAATCCAATTTCTGAACATCTATGTTGGCGCTTGGTCTTGTATTTGGTGTAGGACTAAAATAACCAACAAGACTTTTGACGAACTTATTGAAATCCATGCTCATCTGTACCTCTCCCCTATTTATAAATTTACCTTTTTGGTAATTCCGTGATTTGGAATAAAATTCCTTTTGTTCTTTGCTCGCCCTGCCCCCAAATTCCGGACTAATATTTAAAAAGAGTGTGGCCGCAATCAAAATAACCCCAGATACTATGCCAATTCCAAGTAACATTCGTTTTATTATTATTTTGAACATTTAGTTATGTTTCATAGTCAAAAGAGCAAAAATAGCATAATTGATTGGTGTAGAAGTATCAAATTAGGGTTATAAGCATTAAAAAAGAGGGCAAACTGCCCCCTTTCCTCATATAGGTGTACTGTTTTATTTGGCGTCCAAAACCTTTGTACTTACATAAGCACTTGACATCTCGATTTTACCCTCTTCGTTAAAATCATGTATGTACAGTGCAGGAATTACGAATTTTTTTCCATCTGATTTTCTGGTCAAACGGAATTTCCACCAAGACTGAACCACTCTTGCATCCTGTAAATCATATTCCAGATAATCAGGGTAACCTACTACGTCAATACTGTTGAATTCATAGGTATCCCACATTTTCTCATTTCTCTCCTTGATCTGATCTAGGCTCATGGTCTCGCCATCGGGCAGTTCCAATGTATTAAAACGACAATCATCCGCAAAATAACTATACGCCTTCTCAAAATCTCCATTTTCAAAAGCTGCCATCATACGTCGTACAGAATTAATGTTGTCGTGGTTATTAAAGATTACACCATTTTTTCGATCATTAAAACTTCTTCCAACTTCCCAGAATATCCTATTTTGATAATAATTTATAATCATCGCGATCTTGCCTTCATCGTCTAGTTTGTACAATCGATGAAAGGGCATATCTATTTTAACTCCGGTTTCATTGTGAACTGCCTTCATATGATCCCATGTCTGTACCCATACCCCACTTTCCTTATATTCAATTGCATCTGGGTATGCTCCTTCGGATGGCTTTTGCGATACGTAGGCATAGTTCTTTGAGAAGTTCTTCACAAGTCCAAGAAAATTCTCTTTATCCCTTCCTTTATTATCCTTATTGCTACTCGAACCATAATAGGATCTAAAATCATCGGCCAAATAAGTAGCAACCTTTTCGTCGTCGCCAGCAATCCAAGCCTGCTGCATGGCGTTTACTGTTTCAATGGCCGGATGTTCATTATAAACCGTGCCATTTTTTTTCTTTTGTGCATAAGTAAAAGCCACACCTAGTAGCATCATTGACAGCATTGCATTTTTCATTTTAATATAGTATTAGGTTAATTACTGTGATAGCAACATTGCATCACAATTTCTATATTAAAGACGTGACTTTGTGGTGAATATTTAAATTAAGTAGGACGAAAGGCAATTAATTATGTCCGAAACTATTTGATTATTTACCGTCCAGACTAAAAGAACTGCTAACAAATAAAAGGGCCGCATATATATTGCGGCCCTTTTACTACATATATCGTAATGCAATGGATCAAATCTTTTTAACCTTCACGGCATTCATACCGCGCATTCCCTTTTCTAACTCAAAGGAGACGGTATCATTTTCAACAATCTCATCAATTAATCCACTAACATGTGTGAAGTATTTTTCTTGGTTCACGGCATCGATTATAAATCCGAATCCCTTTGAAGGGTCATAAAAGGATACCTTTCCATTTCTCACCGGGTCAAACTTCTCTTCATCGCTCTCCTCCTTCTTAGGAATACCTAAAACAATGTCCTCAGCCTCTATTTCAACCTTTAACGATGGATCTGGTGGCGTATCCACCAAATTACCATTGAAATCAACATAAGCCAAAGGAATACCGCCACCACTTTCCTTAGCAGCAGCTTTACGTGCCAATTTCTTCTTTTGTTTTTCCTCGCG
>CAZHJO010000197.1:0-5864 GCA_964532755.1 uncultured Maribacter sp.
AAGATTACCATCCTTAACTTCGATAGTGCCATCGAACTTACCATGAACAGAGTCGTACTCTAACATATATGCTAAATGATCAACGTCCAGTAAATCATTTATTGCAACAACTTCTACGCCATCTCTTTTTGTAGATTCACGGAAAACCAATCTTCCGATTCTACCAAATCCGTTAATCCCAATTTTCAATTTTGACATTTTTTCTACTTTTTTATGGTTAAAATTTATGTTGTCATTATATCGGAAATCCTGATGAGTTCCTTGTCAATTTTTGTTTTTCCTTTTATGGCCTCGCTTACAGGGGTCAATGTAATTTGATTGTCGATGATTCCCGTCATAAAGTTGGTTTTTCCCTCCACCAAAGCTTCGACGGCCTTTACTCCCATTCTACTTGCCAAAACCCTATCGAAACAAGATGGTGCCCCTCCCCGTTGCATATGACCTAGTACACATACACGAACATCATATATAGGAAGGTGTTTCTCAACATAATCCTTGAGTTCATATACGTTTTTTCCAGTTGTTCTATCCCCTTCGGCAACGACGACAATACTTGAGGTCTTTCCCCTTGCCTTACTACGTTTCAAGGATTTCAAAAGTCGTTCTAGCCCCAAGTCTTCCTCGGGAATGAGTATCTCTTCCGCGCCCGCGCCAAGTCCCGAGTTCAGAGCGATATGGCCTACATCCCTTCCCATAACTTCTACAAAGAAAAGCCTGCGATGTGAACTTGCCGTGTCCCTTATCTTATCTATAGCCTCTACAGCGGTATTCAAAGCAGTATCGAAACCCAGGGTATATCTAGTGCCAAAAATATCATTGTCTATCGTACCGGGGATTCCTATAAAGGGTACATTGAATTCTTTGTTGAATTTGAGGGCTCCGGTAAAACTACCATCACCACCAATGACCACAAAAGCATCAATCATACTGAACCCTAATTGCTCAAATGCCTTTTCACGACCTTTCTTGGTCCTGAATTCCTCGCTACGTGCCGATTTAAGGATAGTACCCCCTTTGTTGATAATATTGTTGACGCTTCGGGCATTCATGGATACAAAATCGCCTTCTATCATACCTTCATAACCCCTGTATATACCCACACAAACTATCCTTAGGTAGGCACAGGTACGAACAACCGATCTTATTGCGGCATTCATTCCTGGGGAGTCCCCCCCGGAAGTAAAAACAGCTATCTTTTTAATATTTGCCATCAAGAAAATTAAGCCAACAAAATTAACAAACTTATTCCAATAAACGAACTCTTACGCCCTTAATATTACTAGTAAAAGCCCGCTAAAACGATTTCGATGGAAAATTAATTGAAAGGTGTTCTAAATGGCACATTCAAGAAGAAAAATGTGCTAAAAATCAGAGCCCTTTTGATTTTTGGTGAAAGATCAATAGGCTATCTTTTCCCATAACTTCAACAGGCATAGTGCTTCTGCTATTTTGCTTGTTCTTCGCTTTTTTACCGTTGAACATTTTTCGCATTAATTCCCTGAAACTATTAAAGTCTACCTCATAGGAAAGACCAGCACCTTGGGTATACCCTTGACGTCCCAATAAAAATGCCTGGATCTCACTTTCCCGATTGAAAAATTTAGCACTCAATGTACCTTCCTCGTTCAGTAATACCTGCAGTTCAAAGTCACCAGCCACAACTGTCTCGGTCGCTCCACCTACCGGCACCCCTACCTTACCATTCAATAAGACCCTATCGCTTATTTGGGTAGAAACAGTAACCCCGATTCTGTTCTCAGTCTCAATACTCGTATTCCTATCCTGTATGCCTTGTTCATAGGAAAGACCAAGATTGAATTTGTCATTACCGCCACTTAGGACTTGATTCAACAACCCGGATGCGGATTGAATTAAATTTCCTGTAACCGCTTGCTGGTTAATACCGCTTTGGTCATTCACAAAAGTACCTTGGGCCAATAGAAAAATTGCGTTCTTCTCCTCAACCTGAGGATCTTGTAACCGATATTCCAATTCTGATTGAACAATAGATGTTGTACCCGGAAATTCTATACTAAAATCAATTTCAGGGCTTTGTAATTCATCGGTTAATTGAATAACAACGTCGGTGGGTATTCTACGTGTATAACCAGGATTATCGAGTAATGGTGCAGGGTTCGCATTCAAGGAATAAACCGCCTCCATATTCAATTCTGCGGACAGTGGATCCCGATCCCACACAATGGTTCCTCCAGGTTTTACTTTGAATTTTTTATTGATTACTCCACCGAATTTATAATTAAACTCCCCGGTCACAACTACGAAATCACCAAACATTTCAAATTTATCCTTCGTATTTATTCGAATTAATAAAAGCCCCACTCCAGTACCTTTTAAGGAACTTCCTGTCTTTTGATCCGTGACGATCTCTACTTCGGCGTCCGGTGTGACATCAAGGTTGAATTCCATTTCCAGTCCTTCAATATCCTCCAATACCCGTTGGATCCTATCCGCTTCGTTCTCGTCTTTTTCGATAAACTTAATAAACGAATAATCGCCTACCGTAGTGACATCGCTCAGCGGAATCTTAAGAGAGGTCCCGGCAGCGGTTTCGCCATCTACATTGATGGTAAGGGCCTTTGTGGGTCCAAAAATCCTTCCGGTACCATTTAAAAAGCCGGTACCGTAGTAAAGCACTTCTTCCTCAAAAGGCGTATCTAAAATCAATAGACGATTATTATTTGTGTCTACATTTAGGTCCAGCACCCAATCCTTAAAGAAACTATGGGTAATCGTACCATTTAATGTCGCTCTTGTATTCTTGGCCACATCGGTTATTCCTATCTGCTCAAAATTGAATGACTGCTTTGATAACCTGACCCTCGAGTTTTGTGCAAAGCCATAATTCACATTTAAATAAGGTATGCCAATACCGGCATTGTTCAGAGTAAGAAGACCGCTGAAATTAGGATTATCAATATCTCCCTCAAATCTAGCACTTCCGCTTAATAGTCCTCTTATATTCGATATAACCCCTTCACCCAAAGGATTGAAAGGCTCAAGCTTAAAATCATTGAAATTGACCAGGAGATTGGCCTGAGGAAGCTCTGTTTTGTTGGAAATATTTCCAATAATACCCAATTTCTCCACCCCATTATCGGTAATCTGTGAATTAACAACAAAATCGGTAAGATCGCGGTTACCCACAATACCTATGTTCAAGTCCCCTAATCGCATTCCATTTACTGAAAAATCAGTTATTCCCAAATTCGAGGAAGGCAGGTACACATCATCTTTTTGCAAAACGTTGAGCGTGCCATTAACCTCACCTTCCAACTTTAAACTATCTATTGCGGGAGTTATCTTATCTAATGAAACAATCTTAAATTGAAGTTCAAGATCTTTATAGGTAGAATCCGCCAACTGCCCACGCAAGCGTATTTGCTCATGCTGGCTATTGTTCATTACTATTTCCTCAATCTGAATGCTATCAAGGGTTTTATTGATAATTACCTTGTTCTTGGTATCACCTTCCCTATTAAGAATCCAAATGTTGTTTTTAAAACTAATATCGGATTTTTTTAAACCGATTACCGATTTGTTCTGCTTATTGAAAGTATGGTAAAAATTCAGATTGTAACTATCATCATACTCACTGCCTCCCTTGAATTCAGCCCTAAAGAAAAGGGTGTCTTTAAGGGTGGTATTGATCAGGTTAAAATCCTTTACATCATAATAATTGGTCGATAAATCCCCGACCGAAACAAATGTATTGAACAAGGGATTCTTATTGTCGATTTTAATATCAATATTGTCTGCTTCATTACCATAAGCTTCTATACTTGGCGATTTAAACGTTAATTTGAAATCACCTTCATCGGCTATAATATTGCCCCTTATAAATGTATTGGGATCAAATTTCACCTCAGGAAAAAACACATCCACGATCTTGTTGTAAATCTTAAAATTAAAGGCCAATGTTTGTCCCCCAGAAATGTCAAATGGTTTATAGTTCGTATATATACTCCCCAAAGAATTCTGAACCAAACGACCCAATTCCTTAACCCTAAAATTACCTTTCATATAACCGGTGATGATATCGGGTGAATTTATCTCGATAATTCTTAAGGAATCATTTTCAAATGACGAGGATACAGTAAAATCATCGAAGTAGTACGTATCATTCTTATTCTGGAAATTGGTCTTCGTAAAATTCACATCACCAATCAAATTATCCAAGGAATTACCGGTAATATCAATTTTTACATTACCCTTAAATATAGAAACACTATCATTAATAAAGTTCAGTTTCTTCAGATCGGCGTAATCAACATTCGCTATAAAATTGAAGTTATTTCGGTCTTCACCAAAATCTGCCAATCCTTTAAAATTAAATTTTAGATTTTCGTCATTGCTATAAATCGAACCATCGAACAATTGTTCTTTTAGAATACCTGAAACCTTCAGGTTGTTATAATCATAATTATTGAAGTATACCGAGTATACCTCGCCTATTACCTCGGTATTGAGATTTTCTTTTACAAATCCCTTGCCCTCTACGTTAAAATCCAAGGTGGTTTTCCCCAAACTTCTGTTCTCCACAAATTTTCCAAGGTCAAAATCGATCAGCGATACAAAACCATTATAAGTCGCATTATCAATATTGTTGAAATCGGTCAGCTCCAAATCTGCATAACTGCTACCGACAGCCGTGTTCAAGTTCATTTTGGTTTTTACAGAACTCTCCGTAACCGTTGCATTTCCCCTAATCGTAAATTGTCCTAGCTTGCTAAAGGTTGTGGGGATGGATTTTCCCAAAATATTAGGCATTAAAGATCGTAATTCGTAGTAGCTACTGGTAACGTTCTTCATATTTGCCTCCATTATAAATGGATCGTCTTTTGTAAAAAGATTCTTGAAATTAAAATCTCCACGAATTCCTGTATTATCGGATAATAAAAAAAGATCATCCGTGTTCAAATCATTCAGTACACCGTTGATATTAGAGGAAAACTCTACTTTTTTACCCTTACCAAATTGGTTATAAACCAGGTTGATCTCATCAAAAGCCACGGAAGATTCGGCAAATTCAGCTGTGATCATAACCTTGTTTATAAAATCCTTAAAATCCTTTCTATCATAATCAAAAACAAGATTGCCTTTTAGATGTGATTCCAGTGTTTCGATACTCAGTGTATCAAACCTCATTTGCTGTTTGGTGTATTTAAACTGTGCGGCAAGTTTCTTAACCTCGATGTCCCGTCTGTCTTTAAATGACAGGGCATGAATTGAGGTTGAAACATCTGGTCCCAGAATCAAAAAATCAGAAGCACTGATACTGAGATCCTTAAAATTAAGTATCTCTTTATTTTCAAGGTTTTCATCAATCAATTTAAAAGTGCTGTTCGCAATCTCAATATCGGAAGATGACAAGAAAAAGGGCGGTTTCCCCGGTTTTCTTGGTTTGCCATCATCCAACTTATCAATAAACACATCTAAATTGGTACTTGTCGTGTCCTTATAGGTCTTAAGCTTAAAGTTGAGATTATCGATATCAATATTGCCAAATTCAAGTTTTCCATTGGTTAAATTTCGGACACTCAAAATCGAAGTACTAAGTCTATCAATATAAAACAGGGTGTCTTTTTTATAATCCTCGATATATACCCCTTTGATTGCCGTATCCCAGGAAATTAGTGAAACCCTGATACCATCAATGTTTATGCTGGTACCAAACTCTTCATTAATTGTATTTGTAGCATATTTTGCAAAGCGGGTCTGAACAAAGGGCAAGGAAAGTACAATGGAGCCCAAGACACAAATAAGCAACAATACCAAGAGTATTCTAACAAGTATTTTTCTTAGTTTTCTGATAGGGCTTTTATGTTTTACCTTTGTACTCCAAT
>CAZHJO010000198.1:0-5855 GCA_964532755.1 uncultured Maribacter sp.
TATGGTGCCGTTGAAACAAGAGGTGGTAGGATTTTACAGTTCGTAAAAGCGGATACCGGTGAAAGAGCCGCATTGGCAGATTTTGCCAAGACGATTCCTGGTGAAAGGGTAGCACACGAAAGAAAAAATGGTATTTGGTTCTACAGTGAAGGTTTCCAGCCCAGTTATTCTTTAAATGAAGTTTTGGAAGGGTTCAATGCCAATTCGAATATTCTTGTTCGAACAGAAACAATTAATGCGGACGGAGAAAAGACGTTACTATCTAGGCAGGAGTCACTTGCAAAGCTTCAGAATGCGTCCCAGGTTGTGGAAGGGGCCAACCTTATTCACAATGAATATGGCAGCAGGTTGTTTGCAGATTTTTTCTTTTTCATTACTGGTTTCCACGGATTCCACGTTTTCTCAGGAGTCATGATAAATCTCATAATTTTCTTTAATGTAGTCTTGGGTACATACCAGAAAAGGGGCCACTATGAAATGGTTGAGAAAATTGGACTCTACTGGCACTTTGTAGATTTGGTTTGGGTATTTGTATTCACCTTCTTTTATTTGGTTTAATCTGTTTTTATTTCAGATATCGGAGCGAGTTGATCAATAAGGATTTTAATACTATTTAATATGGCACACGAACACAAGTTGGAAATTTTCAGGGGACTTTTAAAATTTAAGTCCAACACCCAAAAAATTTGGGGAGTACTTGTATTTTTGACCATTGTAACTGCGGTTGAGGTTGCATTGGGTATCTCGAAACCAGAGGTTCTTACTGAAAATTCTATTTTAGGCATGAAATTGCTGAACTGGATATTCATAATTTTGACCTTGGTAAAGGCCTATTATATCGCATGGGACTTTATGCACCTGAGGGATGAAAAAAACGCCTTGCGAAGGGCAATTGTATGGACTCCAGTTTTCCTCGTTGCATACTTGGCATTTATATTACTGGTAGAGGGGAATTACATATACAGTGTTTTCAAGGAGGGGTTCGTAACTTGGAACTTCTAATGAGGATATAATTAACAGAATAAAAAGGCGGTCTTTGAACCGTCTTTTTTATTTTTGCTGGTTAGAAACCTGATGTAAAATTAAACTGGTATTAGGGGTTCTTTTACTGAATTTACAGTAAGGTGAAATCAACTTTTAGCTAGTAGTTCCGCTTATGAAAAATAAATTTGTCCTTGCCGTACTTTTTATCTTGCCAATCGTAGTTTATTTGTTCTTTGCCTCGGGGGTAAATAACTTTGGAAAGCTTCCCACCCTCACGGAGAAAATCGTTGATATTTCTTCAATCGATAAAAGAGTAGAGCTACAGGACAAAATAACCATCTTGGGATTTTTGGGCTATGAATTGGAAAACAAAAAAGGCATTGCATTTAACTTGAACCAGAAAATATACAAACGTTTTTATGAATTCAATGATTTTCAGTTTGTGATGTTGGTTCCTCATGGCAACGACAATAAAGTCAATGAACTTATGGCAGAATTGAGCAATTTGACCGATATCGCCAAATGGAATTTTGCATATGGCTCTGAAGAGCAGATCAAGACCTATTTCAATGGATTGAAAACCGACTTATCACTTAATGAAAACCTGGCAACTCCCTATGTATTTATAATTGATAAGGATAGGAATTTACGTGGTAGGACCAATGATGAGGATGTTGGTACCAAGTTTGGCTTTAATGCTACCTCGGTTGCCGAATTGAACAATAAGATGGTGGATGATGTGAAAATTATTTTGGCGGAGTACAGATTGGCTTTGAAAAAGAACAATGCAAATAGAAAAAACTAATGAAAAAATATACCTACGTTTGGGTTTCACTTGTAATTTTGGTATTTGGTATAATCTTCATTCCCCGTATTGTTGATCGTATGAAATCGGGTAGTGTGGTAGAGAATGACCGTATGAATCGTAAGGATAACAACGCAGAGTTGGCTCATATAATTTTGAATGGCAATAAGCGTCAAGTCCCTTCTTTTGAATTCATAAATCAGGATAGTCTGGTAATTACTGACAGGGATTATCTCGGAAAGGTGTATGTGGTAGAGTTCTTCTTTACTTCGTGTCCCTCAATTTGTCCGATAATGACGAAAAACCTTGTCGATTTACAAGAAGAATTTAAAACTTCAAATGACTTTGGCGTGGCATCTTTCACTATTACACCCGAATATGACACACCAAGGGTTTTAAAGGAATACGCCGAAAAAAATGGAATTACGAACTTGGATTGGCATTTGATGACGGGAAGCCAAGAGGCCATATATGAATTGGCGAATACGGGATTCAATATTTTTGTTTCAGAAATGCCGAATGCTCCCGGTGGCTTTGAGCATGCTGGTCTATTTGCTTTGATAGATAAAAAGGGATACTTACGATCAAGGGTTGATGAATTTGGTAATCCCATTATTTATTATCGCGGTACCATTACCGAAGATGCTGGAGAGAACAGTGAAGGCGAAAAAGAACAGATTTCTATTTTGAAAGAGGATATTCACAAACTTTTAAAAGAGTAATTGGGTATGGACTCAGTAGGGATAAAGGAAAAAAAGTTCAATAGGATAATAACAGTGGTTTCCATTGTAGTTCCGGTATTTGTTGCGGCCTTGTTCGGCGTTAAAATTCCCAATGTTGAGCCTCTGTCTTTTTTGCCGCCTATTTATGCTTCTGTAAATGGCCTAACAGCAATCGTCTTGGTAATAGCTGTCTGGGCCATTAAAAATGGCAAACGGGAACTCCATCAAAAACTAATGACCCTCTGTCTTGGTTTTTCGCTATTGTTTTTAGTAATGTATGTGGCTTATCACATGACTTCTGACGCTACTACGTATGGAGGTGAGGGAGTTGTTAAATACATATATTATTTCATATTGTTAACACATATCATATTATCGATAGGAGTAATTCCGTTAGTACTTATTACATATGCCCGTGGGTATTTAAAAAAGTATGATCAACATAGGAGGTTGGCGAAATACACGTTCCCAATCTGGTTGTATGTGGCAGTTTCAGGAGTTGTGGTCTATATAATGATATCGCCTTATTATTTGCACTAAATGAAAAATATATTTCTCTTTTTGCTCCTAATGGCTTTACTGATGGCTCCTCAGTTGGTTGAGGCACAATGTGCCATGTGCAGAGCTGTCTTGGAAAGTGAGGGTAATGTATCTTCTGCAGAGGGAATAAACAATGGCATCGTTTATTTGATGGCCATACCATACATTCTTGTGGCTGGACTGTTTTATTTCATTTATAAAAAAATGAAGACCTAACCTCTTACTCTTTTTTTAACATATTTTTAATGGATAAACTGTAACATTATTTGGGCTTGGTAGTCTTATTGTAATACAATAGTCTATATTGTATTCATCAATCAAAACCAACCCTATGTTCGACATCGAAAGATGGCAGGAGATTTTTGACACTATCCGTAAAAATAAATTACGGACCTTCCTTACGGGTCTATCCGTGGCATCCGGAATTTTCATCCTTGTAGTTTTATTGGGCTTTGGTCAAGGCATGCAAAATGGCATTGCCCAAGAGTTTGAAGAGGATGCCTCTAATAGGGTAGTAGTGTGGACCCAAGTTACCACCAAGGAGCATAAAGGCCTTAACCCTGGTCGTCCTATACAAATGAGAAATGAAAACTACGATGTTATAGAGACAAGGTTTTCGGAAGAAATTGAGGATAGATCCGCGAACTTTCGGGTTCGCGATGCATTGGTCAATTATAAGAAAGAATCAGTTGGTTACAGTGTACAGGGAATAAATGCTGGTTTTCAATTTGTAGAGAATCAGTACATTTCACAGGGCAGATATATTAATTATGAGGACTATAAAAATGTCTCCAAGGTTGCTATAATCAGCAATACCATAAAGAAAGAGATATTTAAGGACGGACAAAACCCCCTTAGCGAGTATTTGGATATTTCAGGAATTAAATTCAAAGTGGTTGGTGTTTATGGTGATATGGGAGGTGAACGGGAAGAAGAGCGCATTTTTATTCCCCTGTCAACCGCCCAAAGGGTCTTTAACGGATCAGACCGAATTAACAATCTCTATTATACATTAAAGCCTGTTGAGAATTTTGATGAAGCCGTAGCTGAATCTGTCAAGTTTTCTAACGATATGAAACGGTATTTACAAGATGCCCATAAGGTTGCCCCCGATGATCCAAGCGCTATCAACGTATTCAATACACTTGAGGAGGTAAAGCGTTTCTTTACACTAATGAGTGGCATCAAAATGTTTTTCTGGTTTGTCGGTATATGTACTATAATCGCGGGAGTAGTAGGGGTAAGTAATATAATGTTGATCGTGGTTAAGGAAAGAACCCGTGAGATCGGAGTACGAAAGGCCTTAGGTGCCAAACCATGGTCTATTGTTGGGATGATTTTGCATGAGGCTATTTTCGTTACAGCTATTTCGGGCTTTGCGGGCCTCATTTTTAGTATGGGGTTATTAGAGTTAATAGGCCCTTATATTGAAGTTGATTATGTCGTGAACCCTGCTGTTAATTTCAATGTGGCGATATCTACCGTTTTTTTATTGATATTTGCGGGTGCTGCCGCCGGATTTTTCCCAGCTTGGCGAGCTGCGAATATACATGTTATTGATGCGCTCAGGGACGAATAATATTCAAGTAATCTAGGATGTTCAATAGAGATCGTTGGAAAGAGATATTAGAGGTGCTAACAAGTAATTGGTTTAGGACTATTCTTACTGCATTCGGCGTTTTTTGGGGCATTTCAATCCTAATTATTCTATTGGCTGCCGGCAAGGGTTTTAAAAACGGGGTTATGGCTGATTTTGGTGACATTGCCACCAACACCATGTTCATGTGGTCAAGAAATACTACCAAGGAATATATGGGGTTACCTAAAGGCCGTCGTTACAATTTTAAATTGGACGATGTACGGGCCATATGGGATAATGTTCCCAATCTTAGATTTGTATCGCCAAGAAATCAATTGGGAGGTTTTCGGGGCGCAAATAATGTGACCCGTGGAATTAAAACCGGGGCCTTTGGGGTTTATGGTGATTATCCCGAAATTATTAATCAAGATCCCATGACTATTACCTCAGGCCGTTTCATTAACCATTCAGATATCAATGAAAAAAGAAAAATCGCGATTATAGGTGAGGGGGTAAAGGCAAGTTTGTATGATAGGGACGAGGAAGCAATAGGTACTTATATAAAAATCCAAGGTGTAAATTTCATGGTCATCGGTACGTATAAAAAAAAGAACAATGATGGGGATGGTGAAGAGGGCCAAAAACAAATATTCATCCCATTCACAACTTTTTCGCAGGCATTCAATAGAGCGGACAATGTGGGTTGGATGGCCATTACAGCACAAGATGGGAGTTCTATTACTTCACTCAAGGAAAGTATAGTTTCGTTGGTCAAACAGAATAGGAAGATACACCCAGACGATAAAAGAGCGGTCGGTTATTTTGATCTATACGAACAGTTCAACAGAGTGCAAAGTCTTTTCGGGGCAATGAGCTTCATTGCTTATTTCGTAGGTATTTTGGTACTCCTATCCGGGGTAATCGGTGTGAGCAACATTATGTTGATCGTAGTCAAGGAACGCACTAAGGAAATCGGAATACGACGAGCACTAGGGGAAGATCCCTGGTCAATAAAACTGCAAATACTGATGGAATCAATTTTCCTGACTATTATTTCCGGTATGGCCGGAATTACCTTTGGTGCACTGATAATCTATGGAATTAACGCCTTACTGGAAGCCAATGGCCCTGTAGATATGTTTCTTAGTCCGAGTGTAAGTCTTGGGGTAGTTGTCGGCGCATTGGTAATACTTATGATATCTGGTTTGCTGGCAGGTTACATTCC
>CAZHJO010000199.1:0-5851 GCA_964532755.1 uncultured Maribacter sp.
TGGCCGATAAGTACAACGGTCATGATCTCATAGAATATGTTGATACCTATATGTACGGTTTTTGGGGAGAAGGGCATAGCTGGCCGTTTGAGGGCAATCCTTTTCCCGATTATGGTACCGCGGAAGAAACCTCCATCCTCATGTTTGAACATCAAGCCAAAAACTGGACAAAAACGCCGCTTGTAACAAATACACAGCCGGACTATAACAATGTGGGAAATTCAGAAGTGCTTGACAAGACCATAAGAAGCCATAACTGGCTCAGGACCGATACCATATTTATTGAACCAGAGCAGATAGATGCCCTTAGCAATCGTCCTCCATGGGTCGGTGCTACTATAGAAAATGGCTTTTCTAATGGAAAACTAGACCGGATACGAATGATAGATGGTATTCCCAGAACTGAAATGATCATCCAGCATATTAAGGATGTCAGTCCAAATTATTGCTCGCTGTGGAATTGGCATGACCTGTCTGCCAAAAACCTGAAGCGGTACTTTGATCAATATCCAGATGAGATTGACGGTCTTAGAAAATGCATTGGATATCGGGTACGCCCTTCATGGGTGTGGTTCTGTGAAAATGAGGACCAACCTTATTTGATCTTGGGAATGGTCAATGATGGCATATCTGGTGTACCAGGAGCGCTGAGGATATATCTTACCGATAAGGAAAAGACATTTATAACTGGTGGTAGTCTAGACCCGGGCTATCCACTACCCGGTAAAGTTAGGCAAGTCAAAATTCCTGTACCAAAAAACAAGGATTGGCAAGGGCTGCGGCTAAGGGCGGAAATAGAGGTAAAGGGCGTTAGATATCCGGTTACTTGGGCATGTGATACATATTTGAACCAAGATGGGTCGCTAAGTCTAAAAAAGAATCTTTAAAAAACACGAATACTTCGTAAATGAACTATAATGTACCGCGTTATGACACTTTGCTTGGGTAAAGTAGGGCCGAGCGTATAAAAAAGGTCTGGTAGACCTTTTTAGCGAAGGAGCCAGCTGGCGCGTAGGCGTACTTCACTTTATTTAAATTTTTCTTCTAAAAGTATCTTCTCAAAAGGTAATGAAACGAGGAACGAGGTTCATGAATTCCTATGAAAAACAAATAACCAGCAATGAATAAACACTTATTATGCGAGCCGACGGTAGGAGGGGAGTGTAATGTGTGTGGAATAGGTTATATATAATTTAATTTTCCCATTTAACCAATAATTCAATAACAGGAATCAGCTCTTCCCCTTTATCGGTTAAGCTATATTCAACATTAACAGGAATGCGATCGGTTAAAACCTTTCGGTTAATTATCTTATCCTCTTCCAATTCCCTCAATTGTTCCGTCAACACTTTGTTGCTGATACTCGGAATGAAGTTATTTATCTGGCCGAATCTGCGAGACCCCTTTATCAATGTGTATAAAATGATAAACTTCCATCGCCCGCCCAATCCGTGCATTACTTTGGTCATTGGGCAATTATCGGGATTCTTATAGGTATATCTCATTTTCTGGTTACTTACAGGTTACCACTTTATCCGGTTTTGATGAATTCACACCGCTTTCCATTGTAAATTTGTATACAATATTACTAAAATAAACTAAGTTTCAAAATGAAACTATCTATCTAGCTTATAGAGCAAACATTTTCTTCCATTAAAACGATACAAATATGATAGTGAAATCAAGTGACACGGAGAAATTAGATTTTGAAGGTTTACCACTGACCGACTACACTTCAAAACAGGATACTTTATCGTCCCTTGCAAAGCTTGAAGTTTCACCAGGAAGTAAGCATAGAATAGCATGGTCAAAAAAATCGGAGAAATTCTATTATATACTAAAAGGGCAGTTAGTCTTTATGATAAACAATAGGGAGTACACCGCTAATGTAGGCGACCTGTGTATTATTCCGGTAAACACCAAATTTGCTTATATGAATAAAACGGATAGTACGGTTGAAGCAATGTTAGTTCATTCACCAAAAATTAATATGGGGAACGAAGTTTTTGAAGGGGATTATTTTTAAGTAAAAAGAAGTTGACTCCAAAGATGTCGAGCTCTCATTTTAAATTGAGGCTCAAGGTGTAAAAACAATTAATAATTAAAAAACAACAATAATGAACAAAGAAATTTTTATCCTGCCGTATCACGGTAAAGAAGCGAATGTAAATTCTTATTTATTCACTGACATTAGCAGTGCTATTTTGGTAGATAGCTTGAGAAACAGTGAAGAAGCAAAGAAGTTAGCTTCTTTCGTAAAAGAGAACACTAAAAATCTAACACATATTCTAGTCACTCATGGTCATGCAGATCATTATATTGGATTAAGCGTTCTGCGTAAAGAATTTCCAGACACTAAAATTGTAGTTACCAAACAAGAAGTGAAAGATGATATCATAAACTTCTCAAAGTTTATGGAACCTATCGGCTGGTTAGATGCGGAACCAGCAATGAAAATAAAATCGGATGCAAACCCGGATGGTTTTGATTATGAAAACAATATTGAAGTATTAGGTGAAAAGCATTTACAACTGGAAAACGGAGCTACTCTTGAACTCAATAGTGATTATGACAGTGCCGAGTGTGGACACTTGACCACTATTTTCAGCAAAGATTTACATGCTTTTTTTACTGGAGATTTTTGCTATAACGGAGTGCACCTTTGGTTGGCAATCGATAGACAAAATATGGTCAATTGGAAGAACCAATTAGATGCGTTTATAAACCAGTTTTCTTCGTCCAATCCTAAACTTTATCCCGGTCATGGCAACCCGACGGATATTTCATTATTTACAAATGTCAAGGAGTATATCAAAAATTTCGAAAACACCATTGACACAGCTACAAGTAAGGAAGAGGCAATGGATAAAATGAAAGCCTTATATCCGACTCACAAAGAAGCTGATTTTCTGTTATTAAATAGTGTTAATTACCATATGGAATCAAAGAACGGTTAAGTTCGTTTTTTTGTTAACGTATAGGAGGGTGTTTGCATAATTGTAATTGCCCTCTTTTATATTTAAGCCGGTTTTAAAATTGTATTTTAAATAATCCTAACCTTACGATACTAATGGAGTCATCAAAAGATATCATTTTAAAAGCCCAACAATTTCTGGATGAGAGTGAATGCATCTTGATTGGAGCCGGAGCTGGCCTGACTGCCGCTGCCGGTGTGGATTATACGGACCAAGTTGCCTTCTCAGAATATTTTCCCGCGTGGAAAAGAAGAGGTTTTGACATGCAATATCAGTTGATGGGGTACCGAAATTGGACGCAAGCCGAACAATGGGGATATTTAACGGTACATTTAAACTATGTATACTTTCAGCAAGGAAAAAATGAACTATATCGGAAGTTGAGAAAGTTGATTGGGCCAAAAGAGTATTTCGTAATGACTTCAAACGTCGATGAATTCTTTCATAAAAATGATTTTGATGCTTCAAATATCTATACACCCCAGGGTAGTTATGGCAACATTCAATGTACGACACCCTGTTCGCAACAGGTATGGGAGACAAAACCATTTTTTGATGTAATGTTTGATAATTTAGATGCTGAAGAACAAGTTTTGACGGATGATGTAGCCATTCCGAAATGCCCGAATTGTGGGGAAAACATGTTTTTGAACGTTCGTGTGGATCGCTCCTTTATAGAAAAACCCTATGTAAAAGGAAGAGAAGCTTTAACGCGATGGTTAAATACCAATAAAAACAAGAAAATGGCATTACTGGAATTTGGGGCGGGATACAATACCCCTGGGGTTATTAGAATGCCTATGGAAAGTATTAAAGCAGCCGTGCCCGACAGTTCGTTTATTAGGGTGAATATGAAATATCCAGAAATACCCATGCGGTTAAGGGAAAATAGCCTTTCCGTGGAAGGAAATATAGAAAACTTCATTAACGGATTATAAAACAACAAAGCGATGAAAACCTCAAGATTGGAAGCATTTAGCGATGGTGTAATGGCCATTATTATTACCATTATGGTTTTAGAGTTGGAAGGCCCGGAAGACATTACGTTAAATTCATTGTATACAGTACTTCCAACATTTTTAAGTTATTTATTAAGTTTTATATATGTTGGTATTTATTGGAACAATCACCATCATTTATTTCAAGTAACGGAAAAAGTAAATGGTAAAATTCTTTGGGCCAACTTGCATTTGCTATTTTGGTTGTCATTGATTCCTTTTTCCACCTCATGGGTCGATGAACATTTTGGTTCGACCATCCCAGTCGCGTTCTACGGATTTGTATTGTTTATGAGTGCCATTGCATATTATATTTTACAAACTGTAATCATTCGTTTTCATGATTCAAATTTTATATTGAGAAAAACGATAGGGAAGGATAGGAAGTCACAGATTTCATTGCTCCTCTATCTTATCGGTTTGGGTATTGCTTTTTGGAATACGCAGATGGCGATTGCATGCTATATTATAGCTGCCGTGTTATGGATAATTCCGGACAAGCGAATTGAAAATAATTTGGCTTAGGACTTTACTTCTATGAGGCAACGTAGTTTACATAAAACCATAACCATAGGTTCTGACACCTATACACTTGAACACTATAAATTCAAGGATGCCAAGGACTGGACCGCATATTATAATGCTTTGGTAAAAGACTATACCAATCAATTAAAAGGTCCTATTGAATACGGTGTAAATGATTGGACTTCCAATAGTTTGATAGTGGATGGTAAGCCCATACATATTTCAAGGTTTGGAAATACAACCCAACTCATCAAGAGCAAGCGGCCCATGGAACTGGAAGTATTTAAAAACAATATTCAAAAAATATATGAATCCAATATGCGCTAAATAGTTGTACTATGAAGCTTTCAGAATATCAACATACGATACATTTAGATCGGCCTTTTGTAAAGAACACGATTCCGGCTACTTACGAAGACAATGAAAATAGTGTAGCAGAATTGGTGAAAATCACAAATGCATATATCGATCGTAAAAGCAATACAAATGCTTTCCCCATAAGGCAACAATTAAGGGCCAATCTTAATGTATTGCCTCCGTTTACATTATCTAAGGAGGAAATTGAAATTTTAAATTCCATTTTGCAGTTTGAACTTAAAAACAAATCCATAACGGACACTGAGAATTTAATTCCCAAAATCACTATTGGGAACAGCAAACTGGTCATTTGGAAAGGGGATATTACCCATCTAAAGGTGGATGCTATCGTTAACGCTGCAAATAGTCAGTTACAAGGTTGTTTTATACCACTACACAATTGTATCGACAATGCGATACATTCAGCAGCTGGAGTGCAGCTACGTGATGATTGTACCAAAATAATAGCACAACAAAATCATCCGGAATTAACGGCCGATGCCAAAATCACACGCGCCTATAATTTGCCCAGCACCTATGTCGTACATACCGTTGGGCCCATAGTAAAAGAACAGCTCATAAAAAAGCATGAAACACAGCTTTATGGATCCTATCAAAGTTGTTTGAATTTGGCGGCCAAAATAGAAACGATTAGAAGTATCGCTTTTTGCTGTATTTCTACAGGTGTTTTTGGTTTCCCTAGAAAGGAAGCTGCAAAGATTGCGGTAAACGCGGTGAAAGACTGGTTGAATGAAAACCTAAAAACCTCACTACGAACTATTGTTTTCAATGTTTTCGATGAGGAGAATTCCGATTTGTACCAGCATGAGTTAGACCAAGTTTGAGCCTATGTGGTAAGCTCCATGTAGATAATCCAACAACAGTTTACCGAACCCTAGGAATAGATGACTGAATGAAAGGTTTCTCGCTTGGGTATCTAAGAATTTGAAATTTTCTAAAAAGTTTTTTCTGTGTAAAAATTTTGAAGCTACGTAA
>CAZHJO010000200.1:0-5844 GCA_964532755.1 uncultured Maribacter sp.
CTAAATATTGGCTGATATATACATAATCATTCGGCAAAAAGGCTATGGTACTTTTTAAATGCCCGCCCATGGCCATGATTTTTTCATCTGTTAACGATCCCGTGTTCAAAAAATTCGGGGCATACCCTCTGGAACGCCTAAACAATACCTGCTGGTCGAATTTTATACTGTATTTAACCACGGAATCATCTTGTGGATGGTTTATTTTCAATGAATGATGCAGGAAAAAATCAGCAATGCCGGCTAATTCCTTTTTTGCGGTTTTCCTTGAACTTATAATGGGTGAACCGTGGATATTACCGCTGGTTGCCACCAAGGGCATATTTACCTCATTGGCCAATAATTGCAATATTCCCGAATAGGGTAGCATAACTCCCAATTGGTTTAGATTTGGAGCGAGTTCATCGATGGCCAAATTACCTTTAAAATTTGATCTTGGTATAATGACTATTGGTCTTTCCGTAGCGGTAAGTGCCTTCTTTTGCATTTTTGTAAGATCCTGATGTTGTTCCAAAAGTGCTAAAGAAGGATACAGAATTGCAAATGGCTTGGTAGGTCTATTTTTTCTAATTCTCAGTTCATGAACGGCAGATGCGTTTTTTGCATCACAGCACAATAGATAGCCTCCGGTATTTTTTAAGGCGATGATATTTCCTTCTTCCAACAATACGGCCATCTTCTTAAAAATATCGGTTTGGTCGATTTTTAGCGATGTTCCTCCAGCATCGGTCAAGAAAATAGTGATACCGCAGTTTGAGCATGAATTGGTCTGGGAATGGAAACGACGATTTCCAGGATTGGTATATTCATTTTCGCAGATTTCGCACATTTCAAATGCAACCATACTTGTATGATCTCGCTCAAAAGGGAAGGAATTTGTAATGGCCCAACGAGGTCCGCAATTCACACAGGTCGTAAAAGGATAGCCATAACGTCGATTCCCCTGATCTGAAATTTCGTTTTTACAGGTATCGCAAAGTGCAAAATCTGGCGTAAGGGGTATATTGGGCCTGCCCTTTTCTTGTGAAGGGATGATTTGAAAATCCCTATATTCCTTAAATTCGACCAGTTGAAAGGAATGTTGGTCGATTTTTGAAACCGCAGGTGGGGTTTCGATCAATTTTTTATAAAATGAATGAATATTGTCTTGAAATCCGGAAGCATAAATTACAACGCCCTCCCTATTGTTGGAAACCGTGCCTTTAATATCGAATTGGTGAGCCAGGAGATAAACGAACGGACGGAAACCAACGCCTTGAACGGTTCCTGAAATCAATATTTTATAGGTTTTGGGCATTTTTAAATCTTAAACTCCTAAAAAGGGTACCAATTTAATCAAAATCAGCATGTAACTCTTCAGTCAGTTTTAAGATTTGTTCGACAGCACTAGGAATGGCCTGTTCAATTTTTGATGTCAGCTTAATGGTCATGGGCGTCATTTCGCTAATTGAAATTGTGAATAAATGAATATCGGGTTTTGCTTCCATCAAATAAACTGCCTCTACCATATCCTTTAATCCAACATCATGAACACTAAGGGCTGAAGGAAAATCAGATGCGAATTTTGGCCGGATCAATGAAATGGTTCCTTCCTCTTTCCCGTCCATGGTGGCATCAACAAAGACTATGGTAGAATAGGCTTCAAAACAATTCAGTAATAAAAAACCGCCAGTACCCCCATCCAGAATATCCAAATATCCAGGTAGCGCCATTTTTGCCATTTCTTGGATAATGTGTACCCCTACACCTTCATCACCCATTAAATAGTTACCAACTCCCAATACCAAAATACTTTTTGATTTGTCCTTCTCGAAGAAGAAAGCATCGCTACTTATAGCAACAGGAGCCCTTTTATAATCATCCATCCAATTAAACCTAAATAAAAATTGCCCTAAAGTACGCTAATGTCCTTCGTTTTTTTTCAACTAATGGAAATAAAGCACTTTTGGAGCGTTCGTTAAATTTCAAGTATCGACCTCTGTAGCTGTTACAGTGGCATCCTTTTCTTTTGGAACAACTCGTTCATCACGAACAAACTTATACCCGCCGAACATTGATGACACTTCGCCCCGTCCTTCCAACCAATCATGGTAAAAGACCAGATAAACATGAACAAGGGTAAAAAATATAAATCCCCACATTGCAATATGGTGTATTTGTCGTACAGCAAAATCACCTCCGAATAACGGTGAGACCCACGCGAACATTTTAGGAAGCCACCAAGTCGATGTGTCTGCGTACATTCCAAAGCCTGTGAAAATCTGGAGCAATGCCAAAACGAACAGTGCGATGTACGAAAGTGAAGCTACACTATTGTGACCAATACTTATATCCTTTAGGTCATGCTCTTTTTCATTTTTCAACAGTACATCAACCTTTAAGACATGCTTAAAATTGTGCCATCTTTTTTTGGAGAAAGGAAGGAATGATTTCCAACTTGCAAATCTATTTCCTACAAAGGACCAGTATATTCTTAAAATCATATTGAAAAGGAAAATATAGGCTGCTGTAAAATGAATGAACCGCACCACACCAAACGAATGCAGATTAGTCGCCTCGGCATTTGATAGGATGGCTGGTGGATCTGCTATAATGAATCCCGTTATAATCAACACAAATACACATAATGTATTGACCCAATGAAATATTCGAACGGGTAATTCCCAAACCAATACGCGTTTAAAACTTCTTGTTTTCATAATTATTTCTTCATTGTAAGTGGTATAAATCGTTATGATTCACAACTTGAAATATTTTGAACTTGTGAAATATGATTTCCATGCTCATCGTACAAGTGAACCGCGCATGCTATACATGGGTCAAATGAATGGATGGTCCTAATTATCTCAAGGGGTAGTTCGGGATTGGCCACCGGAGTATCTATTAATGTAGATTCATAGGCCGAACGTTGGCCTTTTGGATCCCTTGGTGAAGCATTCCATGTCGAAGGTACTACTTGCTGATAATTTTCTGTTTTACGGTCCTTAATCTTGATCCAGTGTGCCAAAGCGCCACGAGGCGCCTCCATAAAACCGACGCCTTTGCACTCTTGAGGCCAGGATTTGGGTTCCCAGCTGTCCATATTGGCCATTCTTTCGTCACCGTTCTTGATATTGTTCATAAGGCTATCATAGAATTCCATAGTCCAGTTCGCTACTAATTGTGTTTCAATGCCTCTGGCCGCTGTCCTTCCTAAGGTAGAAAATAGGGCTTCTACAGGTACGTCTAGGTGTTTTAGGGCACCGTTTACGCCCTCTTGTATCTCTTTATTGCCTCTACCATACCCAACCAATAATCTTGCCAATGGACCAACTTCCATAGGTTTACCACGCCATCTTGGGGTTTTTATAAAACTGTACTTATTCTCAACATCCAAGTGATCATATGGAGGTTTAGGTCCGGAATAATTGATATTGGTTTCCCCTTCCCAAGGGTGTTTTCCTATCTCATTTCCTTCGGGATAGTCGTACCACGAATTATTGATAAATTCTTCAATATCCCCATTTCTATGATCTACATCTTGAACCTTTGAAAGGTCCCTATTTAGAACAACTCCTTGTGGAAATTTAAAATTGGAAATATCGGCATAACCATTAGTTGGGAAGTCCCCATATGACATATAATTACCAAATCCTTTGCCAATGGCACCCCAATCCTTATAAAAGGAAGCAATTGCCAAAAGATCGGGTATATAAACCTGTTCAATGAACTTTTTGCCCTCTTCGAGTAATTTACCAACATAAGCCAAGCGTTCAGCGTTTAAACCACCCGGACTTTCTGAATTTATGGCACATGCCATACCGCCTACCAAATAATTGGGATGTGGATTTTTCCCTCCAAAAATAGTATGCACCTTCACAATTTCCTTTTGCCATTCAAGGGCTTCCAAATAATGGGCCACACCAAGTAGATTTACTTCCGCTGGCAACTTCATTTGGGGATGCCCCCAATAACCATTGGCAAAAATTCCCAATTGACCACTTTCGACGAATTTCTGCACTCGTTTTTGAATATCGGAGAAGTACCCCGGGGAACTTTTAGGCCAATTGGAAATACTTTGTGCAATTTCAGATGTTTTTTTCGGGTCTGCCTTAAGGGCATTGACAACATCTACCCAGTCCAGGGCATGTAAATGATAAAAATGTACGGCATGGTCATGCATATACAGCGCACCCTCCATAATATTTCTGACCAATTCTGCATTTTGTGGGACGGCAATTCCCAGGGCATCCTCAACGGCCCTAACCGATGTAAGTGCATGAACGGTGGTGCAAACACCGCATGTGCGCTGTGCAAAAGCCCAAACATCCCTGGGATCTCTCCCTTTAACAACATTTTCGATTCCCCTGACCATGGTGCTGGAACTAAAGGCATCCACTATTTTGCCATCTTTGATTTCTGCTTCAATTCTTAAATGACCCTCTATTCTTGTAATAGGGTCAACTACAATTCTTTCAGCCATGTTTTAAATTTTAGTCCCAACATCTAGTTGGATAAGTTTTCTACGTTTATTTTACCTCGTGATGTTCTACTCTTTAGTTGCTTGCGCTTTGCAATTTTAGCTGCGACCGCATGTACCGCTATACCTCCTGCTAATGCACCTGCGGCTACCTTGCCGATGGTATCGGCATTGCTTTCAATTCCGAAACCGGGCAAATTGGTCAATCGTTCATAAAATGGGCCATTATCCCAAAATTCCTCTTCACTACACCCTATGCAACCGTGTCCGGATTGTATTGGATAACTCACGCCATTGTTCCATTTGATCGTCCCACAAGAGTTATAGGTCATTGGCCCCTTGCAGCCAACCTTATATAAACAGTAGCCATCCTTGGCATTTTGATCATCAAAAGTTTCTGCAAATAAACCGGCATCGTAATATGGTCTTCTATAACAGCTGTCGTGCACCCGTTTTGAATAAAACGCTTTTGGTCTACCCAAGCGGTCCAGTTCTGGCAGTCTTCCAAACGCAACAACGTGCACAATTATACCGGCCATTACCTCTCCGATGGGTGGGCATCCTGGAACTCTTATTATAGGTTTGTTCTTTATGATCTTATGAATGGGCGTTGCGTCGGTAGGGTTTGGTTTTGCTGCTTGAACGCAACCGTTTGATGCACAACTGCCCCAGGCAATAATTGCCTTTGCCCCAGCTGCCGCTTCAACCAAAATATCCTTGGCGGATCTACCGCCTATACAGCAATAATTACCATCCGCTCCCATAGGCACTGATCCTTCTACACAAAGAATATACTCGCCACTATATTTCTCCATGGTGGCATGTTTGGCCGCCTCTGCCTGATGCCCTGAAGCCGCCATCAATGTAAGGGTGTAATCCAATGAGATTTTATCTAAAATTATGTCGGCAACTATAGGGTGGTCAGACCTGATAAATGATTCGCTACAACAAGTACATTCTTGAAAATGCTCCCAAATTACTGGTAAGCGGAATGTTGTTTCGAGCGATTTTGCAACTTGTCCGACCAAAGAGGATTCCAATCCCATATAGGCCGCTATATAGGTGGCAAATTTCATGAAATCGCGACGGCTGTATCCTTGTTTTATTATGCTTTCATAATAAGTTTCTTTCACTTCTTTTTTTGTTGACATAATGAAAAGTTAGATTAAAAAAGATCTTGCTGGTATTGTACTTTTGGAATGATGCCGCTGAATTTAGGAATAGAAAGAGTGGAAAAATATGACTTTCATCATGTTTTTGACAAATAATTATAATTATCATTGAAAATTGGTAAATTATTTGCCAATTAATCGGAATTTAAGCCTTATGCATGAATTATCTGTAGCTTTGGGTATTGTCAGAATTGCTGAAAATGAAATGGCCAA
>CAZHJO010000201.1:0-5807 GCA_964532755.1 uncultured Maribacter sp.
TTAAGTGTTTATTAGCTGCAAATGTAAGTTGTTAAATATTATTAACAAAATCATACTCCCATTTTTTTTAACGTATTTCATAGGTCAAATACTGCATTTAAACGATTTTTAATAATTGACCTACTTCAATAAATGCATTGACCGCTCTATTCAAATGATCAATTTCATGTGCAGCTGAAAGTTGAACGCGTATGCGCGCCATACCTTTAGGCACAACCGGATAGAAAAACCCTATGACGTATATTCCTCTTGCCAATAACAAGTTGGCCATTTGTTGTGATAATTTTGCATCGTACAACATTACGGGAACAATTGCAGAATCACCATCTATGATATCAAATCCTGCTTCCTTCATTTCTTTTTTAAAATAATCGGTATTGAACTGCAGCTTGTCCCTTAATGAAGTATCATTATCCAACATATCGAAAACCTTGATCGAAGCTCCTATGATTGCCGGGGCCAAGGAATTTGAAAACAGGTAAGGTCTGGAGCGTTGTCTAAGTATTTCGATAATTTCTTTTTTCCCTGTCGTATAACCACCCATAGCGCCACCTAAGGCCTTCCCCAAAGTGCCAGTAATAATATCAACTCGGCCCATAACCCCTTTTTCTTCAATGGTGCCTTTGCCATGCTTTCCAATAAATCCTGCAGCATGACATTCATCAACCATGACCATTGCATCATATTTGTCCGCGAGGTCACAGATGCTGTCCAAAGGGGCCAATAATCCATCCATGGAAAAAACACCGTCTGTAACTATGATCTTGAAACGAGCTTTGTCTTCTTGGGCCTGAACCAATTGTTTTTCCAAGTCTTCCATATCACTATTGGCATACCGATAACGCTTTGCCTTGCAAAGGCGAACCCCATCAATGATTGATGCATGGTTCAAAGAATCTGAGATAATCGCATCCTCTGGACCTAACAATGGTTCAAAAACCCCGCCATTGGCATCGAAAGCGGCTGCATATAATATGGTGTCCTCTGTACCATAAAATTCGGCAATTTTTTGTTCAAGTTCTTTATGGATGTCTTGGGTACCACAGATGAAACGAACTGATGACATGCCAAACCCATGGGTGTCCATTGTATCTTTCGCCGCCTGTATTACATCTGGGTGCGAGGAAAGACCCAAATAATTATTGGCACAGAAGTTTATTACTTCTTCCCCGGTCGATATTCTTATAACAGCATCTTGAGGGGATGTTATTATGCGTTCCTTCTTATAAAGACCATCATTTTTGATCGAGTCCAGCTCCTCAGCCAAATATTCCTTGATTTTTCCGTACATATTATTTAGTATTTAAACGTATTCGATTTTTATATCATTATTAATGTAGGTTATGATCTTATTTTCTATTTCATAACCCATGGTTTCCAATGCACTCGCATAAGAATTCAACTGCTTACTATAAGCCGTGTTTTCCTTTCCTGTTTTATAATCGATCAAAGTTGCCCTATTTCCGTCTATTACAATACGATCAGGGCGTAAAATTTCTCCTTTCCCTGTAATGATCTCTTTTTCATTTTTGATTACGAACTCTTTGGAAAAGTATTTTTTAAGATCATTGTGATTAACTACCTGTACTATTTTGGCTTTAAGGCCATCGACTTCCGACGTATTGATCAACCCCTTTTGCTCCAATTCAGTAAATACCTGGTCAATATCACCTTTGGTTTCAATGAGCCCCATTATATGATGTATGAGATTACCTTTTAACAGGGCCGCCTCTTTTTCGGTATCCCAAAGTAAACCGGCCTTTGTCACTATACTGAAATTCGGGTTTTCTTTGTTCGAATATTGATATGTAATGTCTTTCTCCACAGCCTTGGTCCCATTATCCGGATTTTTGGGATTCAAGGTCCCAAAAGTATAGATAAGATCGGAATCGTTCCAAAGATCTTTTTCTTTCAAATAATGGATGAACACCCCTGAATAATGGGTTTTTCTTTCAGATTTAAAGGTGGTGCCGTCTTTTTGTGTAATGATGAACAAAGCTATTTCTGCCCTAGTCAAAGCCACGTATAGAATATTGAAGGCATCAAGTTCCAATTTATGCTGCTCTTCCTCAAAAGCCATCGCAGCTGTTTCATTGTACGCGACAATCTCCTTTTTCTTGCTGATTAAAACCTCGTTGAATTCGTTAAACTTTGCTTTGTCAACAGGAATCCACAATTTTGGATCAATTTCCTTATATATGTTCGAATTGGCAAAAGGGAAAATAACGATAGGAAATTCCAGTCCCTTGGCTTTATGAATACTCATGATCTTAATCGCATTCATAGTATCAGGAGCGGTAATACTGTGTTTGTCCCTTTTCTTTTCCCAATAGGACAGGAAGGTATGCACACCTGCGCCTTCTTTTTGTTCAACTTCAAGAACTATGTCCAATAAGAAAGTCAGATAGGCGTCAGAACCATCTATTAACCCGAATTGTTTGATAGCCAACTCAAGACCATCGAAAACTGATTTTTGGTTAATGCAGGATATGTCGAAACAGTAAGCTTCTTTTAAAAATTTTTCCAAATCCGCTAGATGTGAACTTATAAAAGCATGTTTGTTCGTGTGTTCACCCGATAAAAAGAACAGCATATTATAACAGGCCTCCAAATCATCCTTATGATTGCTATAGTGTAAAAGATCAATTAAAAATTGTACTTTTTTGTTGTTCGCTATCAACAACGAATCGGGTGAAATTACAGGGACTTTCTTTTGGGACAAAAAATCAGCGAGTATCACCCCATGTTTGTTGTCGCGTACCAGAATGGCAATGTCACTATACGCGTATCCTTCTTTCAGAATAACGGGTATGGTCTTTAATACTTCTTCAGCGTAAAGCAGATTCAAATCCTGATCTTCTTGGGATTCCAGAAATGTAAGTTGAACAAGACCTCCCTTTTTTTCGTTGAATCTTTGTTGATTCCCTTTTTCAAAAAGATCATTGTATAATTGATTGTTCAGCAGTGGGCTCGTTGAGGTAAAAAAGGCATTATTGAATTTTATGATTTCTTCATGGCTTCTATAATTTGAAGGGAGATCCAAGGTCTTTGGCGATATCACAAAAGGATTGGACTTCTCGTTGACCAGGCTCAAAAATTGTTCGGCCTTTCCTCCGCGCCATCGATATATGGCCTGTTTGGCGTCGCCAACCAGAAACAAGGAACCCGTGTTGCCCTCATTGTCTTCACCCTCCAAGGCATTTCCTATTAAGGGTACAAGATTGTTCCATTGTAATTCTGAGGTGTCCTGAAATTCATCGATGAAGTAATGACGATATTTTTCTCCTAAGCGTTCATAGATAAATGGTGCAGGCTGGTTCCTTATTTCGTCTGAAATAATGGTGTTGAATTCTGAAATTGATAGTTGTCCTCTTTCTTCTTGGATTTTTTTGATCTCTTTTTGAATGGCATTCAAAACAGTAAGTGGCACTAGATTTTTATAAATATTGATCAAGAATTGTAATTCATGAAATACATCTTTTATTGTATTGAAAATTAGGACGAACTTAGCATGTAGGCCATCTAATTTTGCCTTTACATCCTCAGGACAGGATTTTGTGTAAAAAGGTTCTGTTTCGATATTTTGTTTCCATCCAGCACCAAAATCCAATGCAAGATCCCCGCGCTCTATCTTTATCATGAATTTTGGAAAAAATCCTGACTTGAAATCGGTTGTCACAAGGCCATTGTCCTTAATTAACAATAGGGCTTTTGAGGCATTTTCGACCAATTCATGTTTGTAGTCCCTACTTTGTTTGGTGATTGCCTTTTTTAAATTTTCAAAATCGGTAAGATTCTTGTACCTGATTAGTTTTAGATGTTCAGAATTTGTTTCATTAAAAAGCAACTTCCCGATTTTATTCAAGTCAAAAGAAACATCCCAGCTTTTATCCTCATTGATTTTTTCCAGGGCAAAGTCCATCAAGACTTTGGTCAGACCTTTATCTTGGCCTACTTTTTCCAATAAATTGTCGATCGCCTCATTCAACAAAAGGTCGGTATCAAGAACAACTTCGAAATTTTGGGCAATTTCAAGGTCTTTGGCGAATGTCTTAATGAGTCTATGGGTAAACTTATCAATTGTGCTAATGTCAAAGAATCCGTAGTTATGCAAAATGTCTTTAAGTGTTCTTTTGGCCTTTTGGTTCAGTGTTTCCAGGTCAACATCCAACTCACTCATTAGGTCAACGAATAAAACGGAAGCCTGCTCAATGGAATTGGTATTGGAAAAATCGTGAAGACTAGTGAGGATCCGTTCTTTCATCTCATTGACTGCCTTATTGGTGAATGTGATAGCCAGAATTTGACCAAAAGAACCTGGTCTTGAAAGTACTATTTTCAGGTATTCCTTAGTAAGGGCATGGGTCTTGCCAGAGCCCGCAGAAGCATTGTATATTTTGAAGGGGTAACCTGCCACTTATTTTTAGATGCAAATTACATAATCTTAATTTGTTCTTAACAAATATTTATCTGAATATGTCTATCAAAAAATGTAAATTTGAAGAACATTTTTTCTAACATAAAATTACGACTATGGCTTTTGAATTACCTAAATTACCTTACGCATATGATGCTCTGGAACCCCATATTGATGCTAGGACCATGGAGATCCACCATACGAAACATCACAATGGATATACGAACAACCTGAATGCTGCGATTTCTGGAACGGATTTGGAGCATAAATCGATCGAGGATATCTTATCGAGTTTAGACATGGACAATGGCGCTGTTAGGAATAACGGCGGAGGATTCTATAACCATGCATTGTTCTGGGAAATTATGTCACCGAAGGGGGGGGGAGAACCTTCGGGGGAATTGGCTAATGCCATAAATGATGCTTTTGGTTCATTTGATACATTTAAGGAAAAATTCAGCAGTGCAGCAGGTACTCGATTTGGTTCTGGGTGGGCATGGCTTTGCGTTCATAAAGGAGGAAAGGTAGAGGTTTGTTCTACGCCAAACCAGGACAATGCCCTAATGCCCAATGTTGGTTGTGGCGGACATCCTATCCTAGGCCTTGATGTTTGGGAACATGCCTACTATTTAAACTATCAAAATAGAAGACCGGACTATGTGAAGGCATTTTTTAATGTGATCAATTGGGACAAAGTAGCGGAATATTATGCTGCTAATAAGTAGGGTAGTAAGAAATATTTTTGTAAAAACCCCTTAAAGGCCAGCCTTTAAGGGGTTTTTAGTTATTGAAATAATTGAAATAGAAAAGGGTGGAGAAGCCTCCACCCTTTTCGTCCCAAATCTTACCATAAACTTAACCTACTTATGCTATGGCAACACTAAATTACTGGTATTGTGGGAAATAAAAAAGTAATTTTAACAAATTTTAGGTTTTTCAAGCAGTGATTATATGGATAAAGACAATAAAAAGTGAGGTTTACATTGTTAAATTCATAGGTTGGTCAATAAAAAAGGCAGAGCATTGCTCTGCCTTTTTTCCCCAAATCTTACCATGAACTTAACCTACTTATGCTATGGTCCTCCAAAAATAGACCATACTGCCACCTCAAAAAAAGGTTTTAGATAAACGTCCTGATCTATGGTTGAAATACGCTTTGTCACGTTTAGTATTACAGATGTTGTAAGAATGGGGGATAGGAAGTTTCAATAAAGAAAGGATTTGGGGGTTGTCATTTAAAACTGCACGAGGGGACTCCTAGGAAAAGGGAAATAGGTTCATTTTTTAATCTGCAATTTATTTCCCCAAAATAAAAAGGTGGGGCATTGCCCCACCTTTTCCCCAAATCTTACCATGAACTTAACCTACTTATGCTATGGTCCTCCAAACA
>CAZHJO010000202.1:0-5778 GCA_964532755.1 uncultured Maribacter sp.
CTTTTGTTCATGAATACTTTATAATTAATTGGAAAATTGTTATGTTTTATACAGGTTTTACTGTATGTTTCACATATATTTTCATGACTACCGTGGTGTGGCGTGATAATTGATGAAAAAGAAAACACATACATTAACATAGATTATAATTATTATTATGGGTAGACCCGCAACAAAGCCGACTGAATTAAGAGACGGATTTTATATAGAAATTAGAAATAGAGGTTCCAAGGCTGGAGTTAAAATTAGAAGAGATACCAAGGAACAAATGCTTATGGCCATAAAAGAGTATGAAGCATCCAAGGATGTTGTCGTTATCGGCGAAGTAAGCAAGGGAAAAATATTGGATAAGGTTAAATGAACCTGAATCAGGTAACCGTGCCCTCTTTGGATTTGGAAAAGTCAATTCCTTTCTATCAAAAATTAGGGTTAAAGTTAATCGTAAAGGCCTTACCAAATTATGCACGTTTTGAATGCCCTGATGGGGATTCAACTTTTTCCATTCATCAAGTTGAGAAATTACCGGAGGGTGATGGTATTTATGTTTATTTCGAATGTAAGGATTTAGATGCCAAGGTAGGTGAGTTGTGCAAAAATGGAATTGCATTCCAGGAAATGCCCTCAGATAGGCGATGGCTATGGCGAGAAGCCCGTTTAAGGGATTTGGACGGGAATAAGTTGATTCTTTTCCATGGAGGTAAAAATCGTAAAAATCCACCTTGGAAAGTTCCCGATTCCTCCTTAAATAACTGAAATCATGTGATAGAAAGCTGTACTTAGCTTATTTACCCTTTTGGTATTGGCACAAGATTCTTTGCGCAATTCACTATAATATCACTTCCTTTAAAATTACCCATACATTATCGGCTACTATTTTTTGCCCCTCCGCGGTCGGATGTATGCCGTCGTCTTGGTTCAATGCAGGATTTCCGGCGACATCATTCAATAAAAACGGAATCAAGGCGGCATTGTTTTTTTCCGCAAGATCGGGAAAGATATTCCTAAATTCAGAAGTGTAATTCCTTCCCATATTAGGAGGAATCTGCATTCCCGCCAAGACAATCTTAGTGTTAGGGTTTTTATCTCGAACAGCTTCAATAATCGACTGAAGATTATTTCTGGTTTCTTCCAAAGGTATTCCCCGCAACCCATCGTTTGCCCCAAGTTCCAAAACAAAAACATCCACTTCCTGATTAAGAACCCAATCCAACCTATTCTTTCCACTAGCTGTCGTCTCTCCGCTCAGTCCAGCATTGATGACATCATAATCTAACTTCAGTGAATCAATTTTTTGCTGTATGATTGCTGGGAAAGCTTCTTCAGGATCTAACCCCATTCCCGCTGTTAGGCTATTTCCGAAAAAAAGAATGACCTTGTTTACAGGTGTTGCCGAAATTTCCTTTTCAACCTTAGCTTCATCAGTTTGACTTTTTTCCTGTTTGCTGCTTTTATCACCACAGGAAACAAAAAGGAAAATCGCTAAAAAATAACTAAACTTTAAGATTGTGCGCATAGTGTGAAGGTCAAAATATCAAAATCATTTTCTTAATTTGCCCCCTTTGATCTTTAGGAAATTTAGTAAAGGAGTATGGCAAAGATATTAAACGTTCGTAATCTAAGAAAAACCTATAAGAGTGGTGCTAAGGAACTGACAGTTTTGGATGATATTTCTTTCGCTATTGATGAAGGGGACACTTTTGCTATTGTGGGCCCTTCTGGAAGTGGAAAAACCACTTTGTTGGGACTTTGTGCAGGACTTGATCAGCTCGATTCAGGAACCATAGAATTATGTGGCTCAGAGCTCGGTGCATTGAATGAGGACGAGCGTGCATTATTGAGAAATAAAAATGTTGGCTTTATTTTTCAGGATTTTCAGTTATTACCCACATTGACAGCATTGGAAAACGTAAGTGTGCCTTTGGAGCTTCAAGGAGGGAATAATGCCGTTGCCAGAGCAAAGGAATTGTTGGGGAAAGTAGGTTTAGCAGACAGAATGCTCCATTATCCTTCGCAGCTTTCCGGTGGTGAACAACAGCGTGTGGCTTTGGCTCGTGCTTTCTCAAATACGCCATCTATTTTATTCGCTGATGAACCTACTGGAAATCTTGATGAGGAAACCGGGGAAAAAGTTGTGGATTTGCTATTTGAATTGAACAAGGAAGCAGGTACAACCTTGGTCATTGTTACCCATAATCTAGATTTGGCCAATAAGAACCGGCATATTCTAAGGTTAAAGGGTGGGAAAATCGTAGAAAATGAAAATATGGTTATTTCATGATTGATTCCCAAGGACATACTAAGGCCAGTGAGTTAGGTTGGCTAATAAAAATGGCCTGGCGCGATGGTAAGGCTAGCGGCAAAAGGTTGAGCCTTTTTATGGCTTCGATCGTTCTGGGTATTGCCGCAGTTGTTTCTATCCAATCTTTCAGTGAGAATCTTAAACAGAATATACAACTGCAATCCAAGGAACTCATGGGTGCCGACTATCTTATTGATAGCAATCAATTACCCAATGAGAGGGTGATGACGATCATTGATTCCTTGGGCGGGGCAGAAAGTGAAGAGATTAAATTTGTATCAATGGCTGCTTTCCCAAAAAGTAATACTACCAAATTGGTTCAAGTGCGCGGTATCTCTGGGAAATTCCCTTTTTATGGGGCATTGGAAACTACACCAACTTCCGCCGAAATGGAGTACCACAATGCAAATGGGGCTTTGGTAGACGTAACAGTAATGCTGCAATTCAATTTGCAAAAGGGAGATAGCGTTAAAATTGGAAATTTGACCTTTCCTATTGTCGGATCGTTGAAATCCGCTCCCGGTAGTACGGCCATTTCCGCTTCGGTTGCTCCCCCGATTATAATTCCACATCGTTTTATAAAAGCTACTGGACTATTGCAAAAGGGAAGTCGTGTTGGCTATAATTATTATTTTGTAGCAAAGGGCGATACGGATCTTGAAAAATTGTACAGGGAAGTTGATCCAAAACTAGATCTTGAAAATGCAGATATGGACACCCATGTTCAAACGAGTCAACGTTTAGGGCGACGGTATGAAAATGTAGGTAAGTTTTTGAATCTCGTGGCTTTTATCGCTCTGTTATTGGGCTGTGTTGGTATAGCCAGTTCAGTGCATATATACATTAAGGAAAAGTTAAGGTCTGTAGCGATATTAAAGTGTCTCGGGGCCACTCGTAAACAGACTTTTTTGATTTACCTGATTCAAATTGTAGGGATGGGTTTCATTGGGGGACTCCTGGGTACATTGGCCGGAGTTTTATTACAGCTGCTCTTTCCGATTATTTTGCAGGATTTATTGCCTTTTGATGTACAGATTACCCTCTTGGCGCAACCCATGGTTTTGGGATTTTTATTAGGAATTTCCATGTCAGTGCTTTTTGCTTTGTCCCCTTTATTGGGTACTTGGTATATTTCTCCCTTGCAAGTATTGCGAGTTCAAGAAGAGGATAATACGAAATTGCGAAAAACGTCAATTGTGGTAATGGTCGCAATTTTGTTGTTCATATATCTATTTTCATTTTGGTTACTTCAAAGTTGGATATTGGCCTTGACTTTTGTGCTAGGAGTTTTGGTAACCTTTTCAGTATTGTCAGGAATCGCTGCGCTGTTTATGAAGATCATAAAAAAGTATTTCCCTACTTCTTGGGGCTTTATTGCTCGCCAAAGTTTACTTAATCTTTTTCGTCCCAATAACCAGACTATGGTGTTGATTTTAGCGATAGGTGTGGGCACCTTTCTTATTAGTACGCTTTATTTTACGAAGGATATTCTATTGACCAAGACCACTTTGAATGATGGTAATCAAAACCCAAATATAATTTTATTGGACGTACAAACCCATCAAAAAGAGGAAGTCGTAAACAGTTTAGTTCCCAAGGGGCATCCGATCATAGATAACATACCTATTGTAACTATGAGGATAAACAGTATCAAGGGAAGATCGGTTAACGATATGCGATCGGATTCCGTAACAACTATGAACAAGTGGATCTTGTACCATGAATTTAGGGTAACGTATCGCGATTCGTTGGTTGCATCGGAATCCTTGTTAGAAGGTGACTGGGTAACGGACTACAAGACAAATGATGGGCCTATTCCTATTTCTTTGTCGGATAATGTAGCTGAAGATGCACAGGTGAGTACGGGCGACATCATTGTGTTCAATGTACAGGGTGTACTCATGGAAACTGTGGTAAGCAATATCCGGAAAGTGGATTGGGGCCGTATGCAATTGAATTTCTCAATCGTATTTCCGAAGGGTGTTTTGGAAAATGCTCCTCAGTTTAACGTTTTAACTACAAAAGTGTTCGATGAGGAGGCTTCAGCTCAAATACAACAAGAACTTGTGGGTAAATTTCCCAATGTTTCCATTATAGATTTGCGACAGGTCATAACTATAGTAGAGGGCATATTGGATAAGATATCATGGGCTATCAACTTTATGGCACTTTTTAGTATTTTCACAGGTATAGTAGTGTTAATAGGCTCAGTTCGAAATAGTAAATACCAGCGAATAAAAGAAAGCGTGTTACTTCGTACCATTGGTGCGCGAAGTCAACAGATACTGAAGATAACCGCCTTGGAATATCTTTATTTGGGAGTATTGGGAAGCGGAATCGGTATTATACTTTCCTTATTGGGCAGTCAATTACTTGCAGTATTCGTTTTCGAGACTTCATTTGTACCCGCTATAGAACCATTTTTAATATTACTCCCGGGTATAACCTTACTGGTTTTGGCGATAGGACTAGCAAACAGTAGAAGTGTTATAAGCAGTCCACCGTTACAAGTGCTTCGTAATGAAGCAAAATGAATACTTTACAGTGCAGAATATTAGGTTCAAAAACAGGAATGAATTTATTGGGGAATTTCCTGTGGCCTGCATTCCATATAATAACCAAATTGTGACTGCATAATACGGTATTTTGTTCCTATTCCTACGATTTAATTCCGATGAAATACCAAAAACATCGATAAAACGAATTTTCGAATAGGTATTTCACCTGTAAAATTTTGCATTTCATCGATGAAGTTACCTTTTGTCGATATAAAGATACCTTTTGTCGAATTTTCGAAGAGTCGAATAGTATCCTATAGTTATCTAAGAGAACCAATCGAATTAAAGCCATGCGAACCCTTTTCTTTGTAATCCTATTTCTACTTATGGCCATGGCGTCTCAAGCCCAGGACAATCATCTTAAGGACAAGGTTCCCACAACAGAAAAGGGTTTAGTACTAGCTAATGCAATTTTACCGGTACACCAACATCAAGGTACTAGGTTTTATAATGATTGGAGGTATACTTATACTAAAGGAAGCGAAACAGCAACTATTTATAAGTATAGGAATACCAAAATAAAGAGGGCCTTATTGTTTATGATAAAAGGGGTAAGGCCAAAGTTGGCTTAAGAAGTCCACGCAATAATAAGTTTCAATTCGCGGCTTGTCCCCATTCCGAATAGATCCAATGAAAATATCAAATATCATCGTGCCGAAATGCTCGCAACCAATTTCCATGGGAGAGACGGTATTTTTACATTACAGATAAAATCTGAAATAGCTATAAAAATCGCTATACTCAGTAACTTTACGACCTAACTTATTCAGATATCATCCGCAAATAGTTAATGTAAATACCGACAAAATACGAATACAATCGGTGAGTGGAAATGGGCCATAAAATATTTCATCGAACAATTTCTACACTTCATCCATATTTTTCCCAATAACCGAAAAATAAGGGGTTTTCAGCGATATT
>CAZHJO010000203.1:0-5776 GCA_964532755.1 uncultured Maribacter sp.
GTAGTAGGAGCTGACATAAAACCAACACCAATACCCAATGCACCAACCACCATCAATATGAAGGAAGCAATCTTTAGTTTATTTGAAAACGTGTACATATCTTAATCTATGTATTATTTTATAAATCTTGTTTCAATTTCATTACATATTCGGCCACTTGCCAGCGTTCTTCTGGATTCAGCTGTGATGCATGTGAACCCATCGCGTTCAATCCATAATATATGACGTGATTTGTGCTACCTACCGTTATGTTTCGGGCAACATCAGCATAGCTTGGCACTCCAAGAATCTTCTCTCTTTTTACCAATGTACCTTGGCCGTCACCTTTTGCACCGTGGCAAATCGCACAGTAGATGTCGTATAACTCCTTGCCTTTTGCCAAATTAGCTTTACTGTTCAAGGAGTCCAATGGACTTTCCAGTAGCCTTGCAATCTCTTTTCCTTCCATGGTATTTTCTATATCATAAGGCATAAATCCTCTTGGAATGGTATTTTCCGCTGGCGGCATTGCTTCAGATCCATTAGGGAGAAACTCAACTTTTTGATACGCTTCATAACCAACAGGTTCATACATATTGGGCATATATTGATAGTTTGGACTTTCTTTCTCCGCACAAGCCCAAACAAGCAGTACCAAACCAACTACTAGTCCTATTTTAAATATACTTTTCATCATCTTTTGACTACTTTTCTGAAACATTGATTTCTACTGCACCCGTATCCATCAATAAATTCTTTAATTCCTTTTCGTTATCATGAATCGCCAACTCCATTATAAAATGATCGTCGGTAGTTCTAACATCTGGGTTCTCGGCCTCCTTGAATGGCCATAACCTACTTCTCAAGTAAAAAGTGATTACCATTAAATGTGCCGCAAAGAAAACTGTCAATTCAAACATAATCGGCACAAAAGCCGGCATGTTCTCCAAGTAACTGAAACTCGGTTTTCCACCAATATCTTGAGGCCAATCCTGAATCATTATATAATCCATCATAAGAATTGATACGATAAGACCAACGCAACCATAAATAAATGATGTTATGGCTATTCTTGTTGGTGCCAATCCCATCGCTTTGTCAAGACCATGGACTGGAAATGGACAATACACTTCCTCGATATGTTGTTTGGCGTCTTTTACCTTCTTGACGGCATGCATTAACACGTCGTCATCATTATAATATGCATGTATAACTTTAGATGCCATATCCTATTGCTTGTTATTTAATTCCTTTGCTTGTCCGGCCCAATCATCGCGTTGTGCCCTTCCTGGGAACGATTTGGTGATTGAATCCAACAAGTTATATTCTTTCTCTGTCATGCGACTTACCTGCGCAAACGTAAAGATTCCTATTTGGTTTAAGGTTTTCTCCATTTGAGGACCAATTCCCTTTACCTTTTTTAAATCATCTGCCTTATCTGTACTTGAATCGAATGTCCCGATGGTATCCAGTAAGCTAGAAACATCTTTTTTTGTATCTTCTACTGTCTTTTCTACCACCTCGTGGACATTTTCAATATTTTCCTTAAGAACAGGAGCACCACTGATTTGATATAATGGCTTTCCAGCCTCCCTTAGTTTTTTGTATCTCTCTCCAGAAGATTTTAAAATCGTTTTAACCTCGGCTTGTGCAATTACCGGGAATGTTCTTGCATACAATAAGAATAGAAGAAAGAAAAAGCCAACAGTACCAATGAATATGCCTATATCTACATATGTTGGTGAGAACATACTCCAGGAAGAAGGTAAATAATCCCTATGTAATGATGTAACGATAATAACAAAACGCTCGAACCACATTCCTATGTTCACTATAATAGAAATAAAGAAAGAGAACATGATGCTTGTACGCAATTTTTTGAACCACATGAATTGCGGGGAGAATACGTTACAACTCATCATTGCCCAGTAGGCCCACCAGTACGGCCCGGTTGCCCTATTCAAGAACGCATATTGCTCATATTCAACGCCGGAGTACCATGCCATGAACAACTCAGTGATATAAGCACAACCCACAATAGACCCTGTGATCATGATAACTATGTTCATTAGCTCAATGTGCTGAACAGTAATATATGCTTCTAGACTACATACCTTCCTCATAATGATCAACAAGGTGTTCACCATGGCGAATCCTGAGAAAACGGCCCCAGCAACAAAGTATGGTGGGAATATGGTGGTATGCCATCCCGGTATTACCGATGTGGCAAAGTCAAATGATACAATGGTGTGCACGGAAAGTACCAAAGGAGTTGCTAAACCTGCCAGCACCAATGAAACCTCCTCAAAACGTTGCCAATCTTTGGCACGACCTGTCCAACCAAAACTCAAGAGACTATAAATCTTCTTTTGAAATGGGAGCACCGCCCTGTCGCGTATCATTGCGAAATCAGGCAATAGGCCTGTCCACCAAAACACCAAGGATACCGAGAGATACGTTGAAATCGCAAATACGTCCCAAAGCAATGGAGAATTAAAGTTTACCCATAACGAACCAAATTGGTTAGGAATTGGCAAAACCCAATATGCCAACCAAGGTCGACCCATGTGAATAACCGGAAAAAGTGCGGCCTGAATAACCGAGAAGATAGTCATCGCCTCAGCCGAGCGGTTTATTGCCATTCTCCATTTTTGTCTAAAGAGCAATAATACTGCAGAAATCAAGGTTCCTGCATGACCAATACCTACCCACCAAACAAAGTTGGTAATATCCCAGGCCCAGTTGACGGTTTTGTTCAAACCCCAAGTCCCAATACCGGTCGAGATCGTATAAATTATACAGCCAACACCCCAAAGGAATGCTGCCAACGATATGGAAAATACTATCCACCAATGCTTGTTGGCTCTTCCCTCAACAGGAGCGGCAATATCCACGGTTACATCATGGTAGCCTTTGTCTCCAAGTACTAGGGGTTTTCGTATAGGTGCTTCGTAATGCGACGCCATAATTCTTATTAAGTTTCTTTGCTAAATATTTTTTTATGCTTCGTTGTTATTTCTCACTTTGACGTGATAAAACACATTTGGTTTTGTCCCGACACTCTCCAACAAATGGTACATGCGATTACTATCCTTCAACTCAGCAATCTTACTTTTACCATCATTTACATCGCCAAATACAATGGCTCCGTTACTACATGCCATTGAACATGCTGTTTGGAATTCACCATCTTTTATTACGCGACCATCCCTTTTGGCATCAAGAATAGTTTTCTGTGTTTTTTGAATACACATTGAACATTTCTCTATTACACCTCTAGATCTGACATTTACATCTGGATTAATCACCATTTTACCCAAATCATTGTTCATATGATAGTCGAACTCGTCATTATTATTATATAAGAACCAATTGAACCTACGAACTTTATAAGGACAGTTATTAGCACAATACCTAGTACCTACACATCTGTTATAAGCCATTTGGTTCTGCCCTTGACGGCCATGCGATGTCGCAGCAACCGGACAAACGGTCTCACAAGGTGCATGATTGCAATGTTGACACATTATAGGTTGGAAAGCTACTTGTGGATTCGTTGCTGGATCTTCCATCTCACCAAATCCCCCCAATGAACCTTTATCACCCGACAAACCGTCGAATTCATCTTTTTTAACATTGTCCTCCTCAAAAGTGTCTTCTGAAGAATAATACCTATCTATACGCAACCAATGCATATCCCGTGAACGTCTAACCTCTTGCTTCCCTACGACAGGAACATTATTTTCTGCACTACAGGCAACAACACAAGCACCACATCCGGTACATGCATTCAAGTCGATAGACATATTAAAGTGATGCCCGGTTGACCGATCAAAGCTATCCCATAAATCGACCGTTGTTGCAGGAACTTCCTGATGGTTTAATGATACCATGGGAACTTCATTCCACTCGGCATGGTCTTTTGTGTTAAAAATCTCTAAAGTTGTTTCCTTTATGATGTCTCCCCTACCCATTAGGGTATTATGCAATTGCATACATGCAAATTCATGCATGCCGGCAGATCTTTCTAAAGTAACGGATTGCACATTGTTATAACCTTGATATAGTGGATAGGCATTTACCCCGGTTTGCATTTCAGATTTCATACCGACCTGCCTTCCATACCCCAAGGCCATACCCACAGAACCTGGCGCTTGACCTGGTTGTATTATTACGGGCACATTATCAATTGTCATACCATTGACAGTTAGTTTTGCGTAACTACCATCTAAACCACCATTCGCAGCATTTTCGTTGACAAATCCTAAATTCCCAGCATCGACTTTTGAAACAGTAACATAATTGTCCCAAGAAACTCTTGTGATAGGATCAGGGAATTCTTGCAACCAAGGGTTACCCGCTTGTTGCCCATCACCTATCCCAACTTTGGAGTATAAGGTGAGCTCCAAGCCACCACCACTAGTGGCACTGGCCAAACTTCGAACAGCCGAAGAAATATCGATAGAAGATGTGGTTTCTTCCGCAACGTCAACTATTGTCGTTACCGTTTCAACCATTTCTTCCAAAGCATTTGCATCCGCAGTAAAAACACCATCATGCAAGGCTTGGTTCCAATCACCTTCGCCTAAAACATCGGTGCTCCATGTTTCCTTTATATATTCATAATAACTCTTATCGCTGTCCATCCACTGCAATAAGGCAGTTTGCAGTTGCCTTGTATCAAAAAGTTCTTTGATCGTTGGCTGAATTAGACCATAATGACCTTTTTTAATTTGGGTATCACCCCAAGATTCTAGATAATGGTTTGAAGCAGCCGCATAATTGGTCATTTCTGTGGTTTCAGTCCAATTCGTGGAAAATGTAACCGAAAGATCTACCTTCCCAAGCCCTTCAGCAAATTCAGCGGCATTTGGTAAGGTAAACATAGGATTCACCCCGTCCATAATCAAGGCACCAACGCGACCTGCTTTCATATCGGCAATCAGGGCATCGACATTTTTAGCATTTCCTTGACGCACATACCTTGGTGTTTTGGCATCAAAGGCCTTGCTGCCCAACATTTCGTTTATGGCCAAAACAACCGCTTGTGCATTCACATCCTGTAAACCGGTTACAACAACCGCAGCACTTTTATTCTTGCCAATTTCTTGGGTTATACTTTCTATAGCCCTTAGCGCATACTCTGGAATTTCACCACTCGTAGTAGCGCCATTCAATTTTGCATATAATTGGGCAAGGGCAACTTTTTGCTGCATTGGAGTCAATGGTACACGCTTATCTGCATTAGCACCAGTCAAGGACATATTAGCCTCGAACTGTACATGCCTTGACATTTTCCCATTCTTGGGTACACGCCCTTTTGAATACCCACTATCATAACCACCGCCCTGCCAATCAGCAAGGATATCAGCACCAAATGAAACGATGACCTCAGCTTTTTCGAAATCATAATCAGCCAATGCCCTTTCCCCATACCTAGCTTCAAAAGCAGATAGGGCAGCGTCTTCCGAAATGGCGTCATATGTGACGTGATTAACGGTACCATACATTTCCTTAAACTCCGCAATTAATTTTGTGGTTGAGGGACTAGCATAGGTTTGTGTCAATAAGGCAATTTGCTTACCAGCGGTATTTAAACTATTCAGTTTGGCTTTGACTTCAGCATCCAACGTGTCCCACTCAACAGGTTCGCCATCCTTAAGCGGGCCTTGTAATCTTGTGCTGTCATATAATGATAAGACCGAGCCTTGAACACGTGCATTAGCACCTCCGTTCACTTTGGCATCGGTATTGTTTTCAATTTTAATAGGTCTACCTTCCCTCGTCTTCACCAAGA
>CAZHJO010000204.1:0-5753 GCA_964532755.1 uncultured Maribacter sp.
ACGACGGTACGAATCCCATGCAAATCTTTCATTATTGGTTTTGTTTACCAACCCCAGTACTGCCTCGTCATTCAAACCAAGATTTAGAACAGTATCCATCATCCCCGGCATAGAAACCCTGGCACCAGAGCGTACTGAAATGAGCAATGGGTTTTCAATATCACCAAACTTGGCACCCATGGTGTTCTCAATAGACTCAATTGCCGATTCGACTTCTTCCTTAATGACCTCAATTACCTGCTCTTGCCCCAGGGAATTGTATTCGGTACAAACTTCCGTAGTAATAGTAAATCCCGGAGGAACTGGAACCCCTATAGCGCTCATCTCAGCTAAGTTAGCGCCTTTCCCTCCAAGAAGGTTTTTCATTTCGCTATTTCCATCTGCCGATTTGTTACCAAATTTGTATACTCTTGCCTTGATTTCTGTTAGGGTTTCCATAATGTGCTTTATATAAATTTAACAACGAAATTATGGACTATTTGTAGCAATTTTTATGACAAATGTCATAATAAAGTGACTATGTAACTTAGGTGACAAAAATGTATGATCACTAAATGCATATGATATGTACTGGAATAATTAAATACAGTATTTCGGGATGTATTTATCGATTAATTTTGATGACAATTGGTATGGATTTAAGAAGTTCTTTGAGGAATGATTTGGGTAAAGGATCGACCATGTTTATGCAATGTTGTTTATCCGAATTAATGATAGATTAGCGGAAATATTTGATTAATGCGGTATGTATTTTTTAACTTTATACAAAATTTAAAGGGCGCTTGACTTGCAAGATAAAAGCATTACACATCACTAGTAGTGTCACCAATTTTTGCGGGTCTCAATGAAAAAAAATAGTAGTAAAGAAACCATTACTAAAAATTATTCACAATGAGAGAATCAGAAGTGATATGCCCCTCTTGCAAAAAAAGTAGTATAAACGTTCGATACCAAACTTTCTGGATATGCAGTTCATGTGGTCAGAAATTTTCATGTCTAAGTGGTATCCCTAAACTTTATTTAGAAGATTCCCTAGGTAAGTCAGATAAGGCGCTTAGAGAAAGTATTTATAAATTTACTTCATGGTTTTACAATTTTTGGAATCCATTCATTATGCTTCCACTAAGACCTATAAAAGTATCTGTAAAATACTGGATTGTATATTTCATAATAGTTTTTTTCATAGGTTTTTTAGTGTATAATTTGATAGATTTGATGGCATTTCGTGGAATTGACCAAGTGACGATCTATGACTTTTTATTAGCTATACCTTTGGTGATTTTTATTTGGTTGCTACTAAAAGATCCCCGATATGCGTATTTAATATTGCTATCGATACCAATAAAAATCATACTTTCGATTCGCAATTTTGTACCTAAAAAAACTCACGCCTCTGTCCATGCTGATTTTCTAGAAGAATATCTTGAGTCGGATAAAAGGTTAAAAATACTTGATATTGCCAGTGGAACTGGACAAGCACTTTCCAGAATGGGTTATTTGAATTTGAATGCGGAATATATGGCTACAGACCTTAATGAAGGAATGATTGTACAAGGAAGGGATTTACTGAGTAAGCTAAAAGCACCGACAGATTTTATTTTAGCTGATGCCACCAACCTTCCATTTAAATCCGAGACTTTCGATATAAGTATAAATTATGGGGCGGTTAATCTTTTTACTGATCCAAAAAATGCGCTGAAGGAAATGGTTAGAGTGACCAAGAAAGGTGGGAAAATCCTTTTTTTAGATGAACAAGAATATGAATCGGCTACTTGGTTGGAACATGTTTATTTTAAAAAATGTTTTGCCTATAATAATACTACTATAGGGTGCCCTGTTGATTTGCTTCCGAATGACCTTGAAGATATACAGGTCCATCAGGTATATGAGTTTGTTTATATATGTACTGCGAGAAAGAAAATATAATCCATACAGATTTTTAATTATCAAAAATGAGAGCTTTAACCGAAATTGTCAGGTAGCTTCTAACTTCAAAAGTGCATTCCAAACATCAAGTTTATCAAAATCCAGAATTAGCTACCGATACGGAAATTGGCAAGGATATTGCCAAAAAGATCTTCGATTGTTACATCTAATTAGCTCCCATATTTTTATGAAGGCCTTGAAATAAAGACATATCATAGACTAAGTGTATTCAAATAGTGCTCCATCAACCGGAGGTATTTATCTACTTCAGACAATGCTTTTGTCCTTTCTTTTCTATGCACCGCACTCTTGGCCCGCAAACTGTTGACCTTGGCACGTACATTGGCACGATAGGCCTTGTAATAAACAAAAAGACGGTGTTCTGTCGACGTTTTCATTGCGGGAAAAAATTGATTGTAATATTCAAAAAAAAGCTCGGATAACTCTTTTTTACCCAATGCATCGAGATCCATACATAGAAAGGCCACTTCGTTCAAAACATCGATTCGTCTGTAATCATCATTGAACTCAAGGCAATCGAAAGGTTGAGGCGACGGCAATAAAAAAATATTCCTGGAATGAAGGTCTCCATGACAATCCCGGAAGAATCCGTCACTCAGTCTGCCCTTGAGCAAATTCTCGTTGCGCTTTAAGAATTCATCGGAGGCTTTTATGGCATTGCCGATAATATTGGCATACATGCTTCCATTGTATTGCATCGCCAAATACTCCTTTTCCGCTTCCAAATCGTTGAACTTTTCATGAATATCATACACGTCTTTTTGATAGATAATAGCAGTATCTCTATGAAAGACCGCAACTTTTTCGGCAAGGTTTTTAATGTCGGATTTCGTTACCTTATTTTGAACCAAAAGCTGGTCCATTTGTTTGGACCTTTCTATTTTATTCATCCTCACGGCGTAATCGACTACTGTTCCAACGTTTCCTCCAATTTTGTAGTGGTTATTCAATCTATGTATGGGAACTACATCCAGATAAATACCATTAGTGAGCCGCTTGTTCAATTCAATTTCCCTTATGCAATATTTTTTACGCTTTTCAAGTGTAGAAAAATCAAGAAACGAATATCTAATGGGTTTTTTAATTTTGTAAACGAATCGGTGGCAAATAAACACCCATGATATGTGGGTTTCAATCAATTCCTTTTCTGCAGAAACTTCTGGAAATTCCCCTTCTAAGAGCAAGCTATTTATCTGTTCCTGTATCATTCTTACAACCTAGGTATTGAGCAGCTTTTAGCAACATTTCTTCAATGTTGTGATTCGTTGATTCCAACGCCAAATGTTCCTCGTTAAATGGCTCCCATTGTTGCTGGATTAGTTTATACACTTCAAAATCAGCCTCACTGTAAGTCCGGCTTTTTTTTAATCGCTCTTTGACCGTACTTTCTTTCGAATGTAAGCCAATATAAAAAACATCGCCTTGATCTGATAATTGCTTCATAAAAGCATCTCTAGTTTCTTTTTTATGGAATGTGGCATCCAATACCAGATTTTTACCCGTTACTATTGCGTCTTTCGCCTTTGAGAGCATGGAGTCATAAACCACATTTTTCTCCTGATTGGAATATGTTCTTAGTGCAAATAGCTCCTTCCTTACCCGATCACTATTCACATAGCTGGCATCTATCAATTTCGCAAGTCTTGAAGCAAAAAAACTTTTGCCCGTACCCGGCAAACCAAAAACAAAAACAATCATAACGTTTGTTCTATTAAGGTACTAAGTTAAACCAATGATTTCAAGCGGTTGATGATTAATATCAGACGTAAGGTAGGATGTTTACGATCTTTTAAGACGCAATACCTCCCACACATTAGTAAGGTGAATATAACCAAACAACACATATATAGTGTCTCGCCACTACCTATATCACAATTGCCTTTCCTAAAAAAATATAAAATCCTGTCTTTTGTCATGTTTTTGGAATTTTAGTCGCCTTATTTTTGTGGTGTCAAAGTTTTGGATTTATGGATGATATCCCAACAGATCACAGCACTACCATTGATGAGTCAATGGTACAGCACGATGGAATCATTTCAAAAATTTCGAATAATAAAGTTACCGTGGCGTTAAAGGGAAACATAAATTGTGATGCCTGCAACGCAAAGGCTATTTGTGGTGCTTCGGATTCCAGTGCGAAGGTAATTGAAGTTCAAAACGTTTCCCAGTCCTTGGGATTACATGAAAATGTTACGGTATTGCTAAAAAAAAGCCTGGCATTGAGAGCCGTTGTTTTAGCATATGTATTTCCTTTCATAATACTATTAGGTACGTTGCTTATCGCCTCGTATTACTATGAGGAATGGATTGCCGGATTGTTGGCCTTGATAGTGCTGGTCCCATATTACACGATTCTTTATACCCTAAGAAATACATTCAAAAAAGAGTTTAAAGTTTCAATTTTAAAAACATCTAATTTATGATTGCCTCTGTATTGTATAGCGCAATTTTATTATCCTCAATAGGCACCGTTTCGGCCGTAATATTATTTGTGATATCCAAAAAATTCAATGTTTTTGAAGACCCCAAAATCCTGGAAGTCGAAGATATTCTGCCCGCTGCCAATTGTGCAGGTTGTGGTAGCCCAGGATGTAAGGCGTTTGCTGAAAAATTGGTAAGTACTGATGATATTTCTGAATTGTTCTGTCCTGTGGGCGGTAATGAGGTAATGAAGCAAGTTGCTGAAATCCTTGGTAAGGAAGTAGCGGAGAAGGACCCAACGGTTGCCGTATTGCGCTGTCAGGGGGGTTGTGATGTACGACCAAAAACGACGGAGTATCAAGGCCCAAGATCATGTGCAATATCCGCAATGGTCTATGGCGGTGAAACAGATTGTCAGTATGGCTGTTTAGGCGATGGGGATTGTGTAAATGTCTGCAAGTTCGATGCGATGTATATGGATGATACTACGGGTTTACCCGTGATCATCACGGACAAATGCACGTCTTGCGGAGCTTGTGTTGATGCTTGTCCCAGGGAGATTATAGAAATGCGACCAAGGAACAAGCGCGATTTAAAAATATTTGTTGGCTGTCTTAATGAAGACAAAGGAGGTATAGCTAAAAAAGCTTGCGCGGTTGCCTGCATTGGCTGCTCTAAATGTGAAGATATATGCCCTAAAGATGCGGTGCTTATGCACGATAATCTTGCATACATTGATCCTGAATTGTGTACTCTGTGTAGGAAATGTGTTGAGGTTTGCCCTACCCATTCGATCATTGAAACCAATTTCCCGGTCAAAAAAGTAAAGAAACCAAAGGAAGCACCTAAGGTTAAGGCCGCGGTAATTTCAACTAAACCCAATACCAATGCTTAAAACATTTCCAAAAGGTGGCGTACATCCTGAAGAGAATAAATTAACCTCTTCCAGAGCGATAAAGAGGATGCCCGTGCCAAAGGTAGTATATGTTCCCATTGCGCAGCACATAGGTATTCCCTCTGAAATTATCGTCGACAGAAAAGATAAGGTGGATATTGGCCAGGTCATCGCCAAATCAGGCGGGTTTGTGTCATCGAACATTCATTCCCCGGTTGCCGGTACAGTCACCAAGTTAGATATGATCGTAGATAGCAGTGGATACAAAAAGCAATGTATCGTTATACGAACAGACCAAAAGAATGAATCTAATTTTGAGGTTCCCGAGTTTCCATTAAAAAGGGAAATAACCCTTTCCCAAAAAGATATTCTCCAACATATTACCGATTATGGAATTGTCGGCTTGGGAGGGGCAACCTTTCCTTCACACGTTAAGTTGAACTTAAAAAACGACGGGCATGTTGATTGTCTAATAATCAACGGCGTCGAA
>CAZHJO010000205.1:0-5745 GCA_964532755.1 uncultured Maribacter sp.
AAAGTACCGATGGGGGAGAAACTTGGAATAAATTAGAAACAGGCCTTCCCAAAGAGGATATGGGTAAAATAGGATTGGCCATTTCACCCATGCAACCAGATGTGCTGTATGCTGCCATTGAGTTGAAAAGAAGAACAGGTGCCGTATATCGCTCCACAGATCAGGGCGGAAGCTGGACAAAAATGTCCGATACCGTATCGGGAGCTACAGGACCACATTATTACCAGGAATTGATTGCCTCACCCCATGTTTTTGACCGTATTTATTTGATGAATAACAATGCGTTGATATCTGAGGATGGCGGAAAGAGCTTTGTGGGAATGAAAGAGGACAAAAAACATGGTGATAACCACTCCTTGGCATTTAAGGCCAATGATCCCAATTATCTATTAATGGGTTCTGACGGTGGAATTTATGAAAGCTTTGACCATTCGGAAACTTGGAAATATGTAAGCAATCTGCCCATTACCCAGTTTTATAAAGTAGCCGTTGATGATGCCGAACCTTTCTACAATATTTTTGGGGGTACGCAGGATAATAATTCTGAAGGTGGACCATCACGCACCTTCAGTACCGGAGGAATTGCGAATCAAGATTGGTTTGTGCTGCTTGGAGGTGATGGTCATCAGCCTGCAACCACTCCCGGTGATCCAAATATAGTTTATGCGCAGTCCCAGCAAGGAAATTTACACCGTATAGACCGAACTACTGGAGAAGCTGTGTTTATTAAACCATATTCCAAACCCGGTGAGGAATATGAACGTAACAATTGGGATTCACCCATCTTAGTGAGCAACCATGACCCAAAACGTCTTTATTTTGCTTCACAACGCGTTTGGCGATCTGATGATCAGGGCGATAGTTGGACACCCATTTCCAAAGATCTGACCAAAAACCAGGAGCGTTTAACACTACCAATTATGGGTAAAAGACACAGTTGGGATGCTGTTTGGGATGTCTATGCCATGTCAACATATAACACCATCACTTCACTTTCTGAATCTCCCTTGGATGAGAATATCATTTTCGCCGGAACAGACGATGGGCATATACAGTATACAACTACAGGAGGGGATAATTGGACAAAGGTGAATGTAAATACGCTTCCAGGAGTGCCAAGTACGGCCTTTGTGAACGATATTAAGGCCGATTTGCACGATACGAATATCGCCTATGTGGCTTTGGATAATCATAAGTTCGGCGATTATAATCCCTATTTATACAAGACGACCAATGGTGGAAAAACATGGAGTGCCATTAATAATGGTTTGCCAAAAGGGAGTTTGACATGGCGTTTGGTACAGGATCATGTTAACAAGGACCTATTGTTTTTGGCTACTGAATATGGAATTTATGTCTCCTTTAACCAAGGTGCTAAATGGATTAAATTTTCAAACGGATTACCCACGATTTCCTTTAGGGATCTGGCCATTCAGAAGCGTGAGAACGATTTGATAGGCGCTTCTTTCGGAAGAAGTTTTTATGTTTTCGATGATTACAGTCCATTGCGGGAAGTTTCCGAAGAGATGCTCCGTAAAGAAGGTGTGATGTTCAAACCTAGAAAAGCACTTCAGTATATTCAAATAAGAGGAAGTGGCAGAAGTCAAGGAGGAGACTTTTACGAGGCTGACAACCCACCTTATGGGGCTGTTTTCAATTATTATTTATCAGATCCGGATAAGAGTATGGCCGATAGTCGAAAAGAACAGGAAAAGAAACTTAAAAAAGCCAACAAAGATATTCCGTTCCCAGGATGGGACGCTTTGGAAAATGAAAAAAACCAAAGCAAACCTACTGCGATTTTGGTGGTAAAGAATTCCGACAATAAAGTAATGGCTAGAGTTAATGGTCCTTTGAAAAAAGGCTTCCAACAAGTTTCCTGGGATTTGACCCAATCCTTGAAAACCACATTGACCACAGTCAAGGAAATCGAAAACCCTTGGTTCAGAAGAACGGCCAATGTTGATCCAGGAAGCTATACCGTAACCTTGTATAAATCGGTAGATGGTGCTGTTACCCAATTGGGAACACCCCAGCAGTTCATAGTTGAACGCATTCGAGAAAATGTATTAAAAAATCCGAATGCTGATAAGATAGCAAGCTACAAGAATGATTTGATGGCTTTTGCCACAAAGGTTGATGTTACAATGCATGAATTTGAAAAAGTGCGAAAAAAGGTGAAGGCTTTTGATAAAGCATTGAAATATGTAAGTTCCGCACCTGGAACACTGGAGAATGAAGTGGTGCAATTACAGCAAACGATGAAAACACTGAATGTTGCTTTGTTCGGCAATTCGGCCAAGGCTGAAGTAGGGGAAAAAGATGACCCAACAGTGAGTGACCGTCTTATGATCGCCCAGCGAGGATTTTTCGGCAATAGTTACGGACCTACAAAAATGCAAATGGAAAGTTTTAATTTGGCGAAACAACAATATACTGGCTTAGAAGCCAATCTAAGGAAATTCCTTGATACTGATGTTCCTCGTGTTGAGAAATTACTGCAAGACGCAGGTGCCCCACCAATTGTGGACTAATATTTTAAAAAAGTGTCATACTGGGCATGCCGTACTGAGCGCCCTTCAGCCTAAGGCGCAGCAGTTGAAGCAAGGTCAAAATAAAGACTTCGCTGTGCCCACTGTGACATTATTAATGATTACAGTAATTTAGTTGTACTTCTTAAACCATGAAAAAAAGACAATTTCTAAAGCGCATTGGCCAGGCGGCTGTATTGTCCCCATTTTTACCTTTGGGTTTACAAGTACAAGGCACTTATGCACAAGAACCGTATCCTGCCGATAGTGATGATGAATTTTGGAAGCGTATCAGAAAGGATTATGCCCTTAAACCCGATTATATAAACCTTGAAAATGGGTACTATAATTTTGCGCCACAACCTACGCTAAATAAGTTCATTGAGCATGTTAAGATGGTGAACTACGAGGCTTCCTACTATATGCGTACCGTGCAATGGGATAATAAAAACCAGGTAGCTGCCCGGTTGGCAAAAATGGTTGGAGTTCAGCCTGAAGAGTTGATCGTTACAAGAAACACTACAGAATCCTTGGATATGGTCATTGGAGGCTTCCCATGGGAAAAGGGAGATGAGGCTATATTTGCGGAGCAGGATTACGGTTCTATGCAAGATCATTTTAACCAAATTGCCAGACGATATGGAGTCGTAAATAGAGTGATATCGGTACCAAACCACCCAGCCAACGATGAGGAGATTGTAAGGCTGTATGAAGAACAGGTTACCCCTAAGACCAAATTGATTATGGTCTGTCATATGATCAATATTACGGGGCATATCCTCCCAATTCAAAAAATTTGTGATATGGCCCATAGGCATGGCGTTGAGGTCATGGTCGATGGGGCGCATTGTATTGGTCATATTGATGTGAATATTGCCGACCTACATTGCGACTATTACGGTTCAAGTCTACATAAATGGTTGAGCACCCCATTGGGTGCCGGACTGTTATATGTAGCCAAGGATAAAATTCCCAAGATTTGGCCTTTGTTGGCAGATTACATCAAGGATGAAAATAAAATTCAAAGGTTAAACCATACGGGCACACATCCTGTACATACCGATCTAGCTATAAATGACGCTATTGATTATCTCGAAATGATAGGGATGCAACGAAAGGAAGAAAGAATGCGCTTTCTCCAACGGTATTGGAGTGACCAATTACGTGAAATCAAGAATATTGTAATCAACACTCCAGTTGATGAACATCGCTCTTGTGGTATTGCCAATGTAGGCGTATTGCACATGAAGCCTGCAGATTTGGCCAAGGCATTATTGGATGAATTCAAAATTTTTACGGTGGCCATTGATTATGCCAATGTGCAAGGGTGTAGAATTACGCCCAATGTATATACGACCACTGAAGAGCTGGATCACTTTGTCAATTCGATGAAGACTTTGGCGAAAAGGGGATAGCGTTCGCTTTGACGATTGTGTTATGATTGTTATTTCTTTAGATTGTGTTATGATTGTTATTTCTTTAAAGGAGAATGTTTTTCTCTTCCAATTTCCGGTTGGTTCAGGACATTGAATTGGAAAATGTCATTTCGTGCATAATGCCCTATGACATCAAAATCCAACTTGCTTGAACTTATTTGATCCATGTCAAGTTCAGCGATCAATGCGCCCGAAGAATTAAACAAAGGCCCTGCTATTATCTTTCCTAAAGGGGAAACAATAACACTGCCACCAGCGCACATAACTTCAGGTTCATCTACGACCAGGTACTGAAATTTTTCAGGGACCATACTTTTTGTGAAATATTGATTACATCCCAGTACAAAACATCTTCCCTCCAGGGCAATATGCATCATTGTAGCGGTCCATTCCTTTCTTGCGTCCGCTGTAGGTGCAATATAGATCTCGACTCCTTTTCTATACATCGACATTCGCGCCAGAGGCATGTAGTTTTCCCAGCAAATGAGGCCACCTAATCTTCCGACTTTGGTTTGATAGGTCGTTAAGTAATCCCCTGCAGCTTCAGCCCAAACAATGCGCTCCGTACCCGTTGGTTTAATCTTCCGATGAACACCAAGTAAGCCATTCGTGGGCGAAATATAAAGCATGGAACAATACAAACTTCCAGAGGTGCTATCCTTTTCGGTAACTCCTAGGACCAAATACACATTTTGTGATTTTGCCAATTGCTCCATCTTTGTCAAATCATCACTTTCCGTATCAAAACTATGCTGATGGTATTCGTTATAAAGCGCTCTACCTTCTGATGTTCGGTTGCCAATCGTTGCACCAAAAGCAAAGCCTCGCGGATATCCCGGCACAAATGATTCAGGAAAGACGATAAGTTCACAACCTTCGATGGCGAATTTTTTGGTCAATGCTTCGACCTTCTCCAGTGTTTTTATTTTGTCAAAGAAAACGGGACTGTCTTGGATCAGACATACTTTGGTTTTCATTTGTAAGTACTTTAGTTATTAATTTTCTTTAGGTGTTCGCTATTTCCTGTCATCTGCCAATGCCCCAATGCGATCGGGATATTACCTATGGCATTCAATTGATCAAAAAAGTCCTTCATTAAAAATGGTTCATTTTTTGACTCCTTCATTTTAGCAAAATCAGCCATGGCACTTTCCAACAGGTACTTACCAGTGATATAGCTGCTACCATAACCTGGTTGGCGCAGATACAAATGTTGTTCGAACAACAATAGTTCCTTTTCGGTCTTCATCCATCCTCGAGGTGTGTATTCTGAATGTATACCACCTGCTTCCTCCATGGTCATTTCGTTGGCATGGGCATAAAGGGAACCCAAGCCTCTTGCGGCACGTTGCGCTATCATGATATATACAAGTTCTCTGGCCCTAGGGTTGTCCTCATACAATCCGGCATGCATAAACATTTCTTCTACTGCGGTGGCAGTTCCCTCATTACGCGAATCAAAAATATTGTACAGTAAGGGTCCACGGCGAACTTCGCTTTTATGCGGTTCAGTATCCATGCGCGCCAATTCAAACCAATGGTAAAAATGGGAATAGAGCGGTCGCATATCATAGTGGGTCACTATCCAGAAAAAATTGCGTTTTTCAGGAGGAATGTATTTTCCCATGTGGGGTCGTAAAGCAGGTTCAAAGTATTCTTTTACAGTCACCATTTCATCCTGATCTAAAAAAGTGAGCAGACTTTGGACCGATTTTTCAGCCATGATTGTATACATTTCTGGGGAATTGGCATCCATGAGTTCAGGTAAATTCCGGTTT
>CAZHJO010000206.1:0-5742 GCA_964532755.1 uncultured Maribacter sp.
CTATAAGGTGATGAAACGCTAGAATGCGTGTTTATGAAATAGGTGAAATCGGCAATAAAATCAGCGGTATTCGTACCTGTCCGGATTGTGAGTTCCCTATTCTTTTTACCTGAACTTGATATGCTGTAGACGCCTCTGTTAATTGAGCCATTTTCGGTGGACTGATAGTATATTCTATCTTTTTTTGAATCATAGCCGTAATAATCGGTTACCTCCCAATCTCCCTTAGTCACCTGATTCATTAATGGCCCTTCCTTGGAGTAAAGATAGATGTGGTTCCAACCATCCTGCTCGCTAGTCCAAATAAAGTTATCATCAGGTAAAAATGTTAAGTTATCAGTGATATCAACGTAGGTCTTCGCCCTTTCTTCCATAAGTAATCTCACAGAATTGTCCATTGCATTTACCTCAATGAGCATTAAGTGATTCTGATGCCTATTTAAAGTCTGTACACTTAGATAATTGGCATTGTTCATCCATTTAATACGAGGTATATAATATGGATTTCCCAAGTCCACCTCTTTCGATTCTTTTGACGCTACATCATACATATGGAGGGATACCACTGAATTGTTTTCACCTGCTTTTGGGTATTTGAATACATTTTGGGTCTGATATAGGCCGCTCCCAAATACATCCATGGAAAATTCGGGCACATTCGTTTCATCAAAGCGCAGGTACGCGACTTTATTGCCATTTGAATTCCATGAAAAGGCCCTTACAAAAGCAAATTCCTCTTCATAGACCCAATCCGTTATACCATTGATAATTCTATTCTTAATCCCATCAGTGGTGAACTGATTTGTGGTTTTGGTGGCAATGTCAAAAATGTAAAGGTTATTATTCAAGGCATAGGCCACCTGGGCATTATTGGGAGAAAGCAAGGGTTCCTGAATTTTATCCTCAGAGACTTTTACGATCGACTTTGAAGCTATGTCATAAACGTAATAAACGCCCATTGTTGAGCGTCTAAATATCGATTCAACCTCAGTAGCCAAAAGTATTTTACTTTCATCTTCACTGAACGTATATGAACTGAATGTGGGAATGGCTTCGTTATCTGCGGAATTAACAATGGTTTCAACCTTTTCCAAGGTCTTATAATCGTATTTATCAATACTGGTCGAACTAGTAGATCTATTGCTATTTAAAACGGTATAATGTTCTCCATTTTTCATGGAACGGAGCACATCTAAACCACTTGTCCTAAATGCACCTTGGTAAATTTCCTCAATGGTGATTTTTTTCTCTTGCGCAAATGTCAGCATCGACAGACCGATGATGAATAGCAATAGCGTGAAGCGCTTATTCATAATTTTATAAAAAATGTTTAAAATTCGTCAAGTTTAGTGAATATTTTACAATTAATTAAACTTTACCGATAAAAACCCATATGCCCCTATGGGTTCTATAACAACAGGTAAATAAGACCTTAATGACTATATTTGAAACCACAAACCAAATGTGACATGACTGATCCTATTATAGGTTTCTCCAAACTAACAAAACAAAAAAAAATTGAGTGGGTTGCACAACGATATACCCATAACCCTACTGAGACCAAAAAAATATTAGAGCGGTATTGGAATACAGAAAATGAGGTGCAAAAATTGCATGATGAATTCATTGAAAATACCATTACAAATTATTACCTCCCTTTGGGAATTGCCCCTAATTTCTTGATCAACAACAAGCTATATGCCATACCAATGGCCATTGAAGAAAGTTCGGTGGTGGCTGCCGCCAGCAAAGCAGCTAAGTTTTGGCTTGATCGAGGTGGTTTTAAATCGGAAATTATAGGGACCGAAAAAATCGGTCAGGTACATTTTATGTATACTGGGGATGCTACCAAATTAGAAAAATTTTTTAAGGCTATATATCATAGATTAGTGGAGGACGCCAAACCATTGACCAAAAATATGGAAAAGCGGGGTGGTGGAATCTCCAAAATAGAATTACGTAACAAGACAACCGAACTTAGGGATTATTACCAATTACATTGCACTTTTGAGACTTTGGATGCCATGGGGGCCAATTTCATCAATTCGTGTTTAGAACAATTTGCCCAGACCTTCAAAAACGAAGCTCAGAAGTTCGCTCTTTTTACCGAAAGGGAAAAAAAGATCGAAATTGTAATGAGCATTCTTTCGAACTACGTTCCAAACTGCATTGCTCGTGCGGAAGTGAATTGTGCGGTCAAGGATCTAAGGATGGATGCAACCATATCTCCGGAAGAATTTGCAAAGAAAATGCTAAGGGCCATCGCTATTGCCAATGTGGAGCCCCATAGGGCTGTCACACATAACAAGGGCATCATGAACGGGATTGATGCTGTTGTCCTAGCAACAGGGAACGATTTTAGGGCGGTAGAGGCAGGAGTTCATGCATACGCCGGCAAGGATGGAAATTATAAAAGCTTAACCAAAGCAAGCATTGAAAATGGAATATTTAAATTCTGGATTGAAATTCCGTTGGCATTGGGCACGGTTGGCGGCTTGACAAATCTTCATCCCCTTGTGAAATTAGCCCTGGAAATATTACAGCAGCCTACGGCCAAAGAATTAATGCAGCTTGTTGCTGTTGCGGGATTAGCCCAGAATTTTGCTGCTTTGAGTTCATTGGTCACGACTGGCATACAAGAAGGGCATATGAAAATGCATCTCCTGAATATTCTTAACCAATTAGGGGCGACAGAAGTGGAAAAAGATGAACTCGTCATTTACTTCAAAACCCAAACTGTGACCCATAGTGCTGTTGTCGAAGCGTTTGAAAAGCTAAGAAACAAGTAATGAAAAAGGAGTTCTACAGCAATGGAAAATTATTATTAACCGGGGAATATGCTGTTCTAGATGGGGCAAAGGCTTTGGCAACTCCTACTACATATGGCCAATCGTTGACTGTAATTGCAACAGATACGAATATACTATCATGGAAGAGTTTGAATGAAATGGATGAGGTATGGTTTGATGTCAACTACAATTTAGAATCCATGAACGAGATTTCTTCAACAAGTGGAGAAATATCAAAAACCTTACTTAACATACTTAACCAAGCGCAAAAATTGAATCCGTATTTTCTTATGGATGGCGTGGGATATGCTGTCGAAACCCAATTGACCTTCCCAAGGGATTGGGGCCTTGGCACATCATCTACATTGATCAATAATATTGCCCAATGGGCGGATATAAATCCCTATCGTTTATTGAAAAATACCTTTGGCGGAAGCGGTTATGACATCGCTTGTGCAAACCATAAAACCCCAATAATTTATCAGCTGGAAAATGGCATGCCTACTGTTCAAGAAGTGCACTTTGACCCTAATTTCAAAGACCAACTGTTTTTTGTATATCTCAATATAAAACAAAATAGTCGACAAGGTATTACACACTATCGACGATTGAATTCCAATATCAGGGAACTTGTCAATACCATAGAACATATAACTTCAAAGATGATATTATGTCGCGACTTAACGACATTTGAAACGCTACTGGATCAGCACGAAAGAATATTATCCGAAACACTTAAAATTCCAACTGTAAAGAAATTACTTTTCCATGATTATGAAGGCGCTATCAAAAGTCTTGGCGCTTGGGGTGGGGATTTCATTCTGGCAACCGGAAACAGTGCCTCAATGGAGTATTTTCGACAGAAAGATTATAATACCATCATCCCCTTTTCAGAAATGGTCTTATAAAAAAGTCCTGATGGTTTCATCAGGACTTCATAACGTTAGACTGCTTTACTCCTAGTAATATATAGCCCTATTATCTTCAATTTCAGAAGCTTCCTTCAAGGCATTGTAAACCGCTGTATTTACCTTGGCTGCATTTGCAGTTTTAAGGGTATTTGCAAAAGTACTGTAGTTATCCAATTTTGGGGCTTCATCCTTTTTTGTAACAGTAATAAGGAAGACACCACTTTCGCCTTCCAAGAGCTCAGAGTTCTCCCCTAAATTCATTGCAAAGGCAGTACCTACAATCGCAGGCTCACGACCAGCTCCAGGAATAGTTGGTGATTTAACGGTAAGTGCAGATGCATTGGAAACCGAAACGTTATTATCCCTTGCTATTTCCTCCATTGATTTTCCTTTATTGGCGCCGATCAATTGTGCAGCTTTTCTTTCTTTTCTCAAGATCGGTAATACGGTTGTCGAGGCATCTTCAACAGTTTTTAGGCCCTCTTCGTATGCCCCTGTCATTTGAACGATCGCATAACCTTCATTGACGCTGAATCTCTTTATATCGCCAACTTCGGTATCATCCTTAAATGCCCATTGAACAATACCTCGTTGGGTGGTAAGCCCCGGCAAATTCTCATCCATCGCCTTTATCTTATTTACAGGGCGTACGGCATACTCACTTTCCTTAGCCAAATCGGTAAAGGCGCTTTCCCCAGAAATAGACTCCATTTCAAATTTGGTGGCATTCATGAATATGGTATTGATTGTAGTTTCAGAGGGCTCTATTTCCCTGGCCAAAGTAGCGACCTGATAGGTGTCTTGTCTATCATCAATCTTGATAATGTGAAAACCAAATTCGGTTTCTACAAGATCTATAGCTCCTACAGGGTTGTTAAAAATAAAAGCGTCGAATTCATCTGCTAATTTTCCTTGTTCAAAATAACCCAAATCTCCACCCTGAGGAGCAGAGCTTCCATCAGAATTATCTCTTGCGTAAATTGCAAAGTTTTCAACATTGCCCTTCACTTCATCAAAAAGATCATTTGCCTTTTTTTCTGCTTCCTCCTTAGTTCTTTTCACCTCAGGATTTGCCCTAGTTGCTCCTTCATAGGTAATAAGGATGTGACTTGATTTGACTGAACCATTGGTTTTCTTATCTATCATTTTCGAAACCTTAAAGTAGTTACCATCACGGTAAGGTCCAAAAGTTTCATCAACTTTTAATGACACCAAGGTATCTGCGAAAATCACGGATAGATCTTTTTTCGCTTTGTAAATGGTATCGAACTTTAGGTCAGAATTTCTATCTAGGAATTCAGTAATATCGGATGTGTTTATGAATCCTGGAATAGTATCCATAGTATCTTTATCCTCCACATACTCTACAGTGTCCCCTAACAATTTGGTAATCTCTTCCTTTATGGCATTCTCATCTTGGACTGATGCTTTCTCCTCAAAATACACATATTGGATATCCCTTGCTTCTTCTTGCTTAAAATCATCTTTATGATCAGTGATATACGACTGGATTTCGCTCTTGGTTATGGTCAATGTACTATCTGCAATAGATGTATATGGCAAGCGAACATATTTAATGTCGACTTTATCATTGGCCAATTTATAATCCAATTCACCTTCTTTAAGGGTCGCACCTACACCAGCCTTCACCAAATTGAAATAAGCTTGCTGTTTGGCATTTTGAATTATGGATTGCTCATCCTGCAACCATAAATTATATTGGGATGGACTGTTAACCTTAAGGTCAGCAATGAAATCCTGGAATTTATTCTCATCAAAAACACCGCTCTCATTCATAAATTGAGGATTCTGACTATAGGAAGGTATTGTCTTGATATAGTTCATGATTTGATCTCTCTCGATATCAATTCCCAAATCTTCGAACTGTTGGCTCAAAATAGAATTTCTAACCTCTTGGTCCCAGACCTGATTTACAACTTGCATAGAAGATGCCGAAGGACCAAACCTGTTTGATGCAGTTTCGACCTTTCTTCTAAAATCATCTATTGAGATTTCATTACCATTGATCTCTGCCACTGAAG
>CAZHJO010000207.1:0-5705 GCA_964532755.1 uncultured Maribacter sp.
AATATTGATTTGTTCAAGAGTAATTAGGTGGCTTACACAAGTTACATTCCAAACTTGCATGAATTATGCAGTGTGAGCAAGTATATTTAGTTCGTTATGATGTCATAAGGTTAGGCTCAAATAGGAAAATGTTATTGAAACCTTATCCACAGTTCCCTATGACATTCTATCATCATTGTAATACTACAAAAATTCAAATGCGTCTTTTTCTTATTTCTTTTGTGGTCCTATTTGGTTATCAAACCGTTATTGCACAAGAAGTTCCAATTATTTTGGGCAAGGTTGTAGACAGTAGATCCAAGGAACCGCTCTTGAACTGTACCGTTTCTATCGAGGGTACTCAGGTTTCATCCAAATTTGGGTCAGAAGTTGAATTAAGACCGCCAATTTCCTTACTTGGAGCACATGTTTTGGAGGTTTCTTCGCCAAACCACATCACCAAAAGAATTCCGATAACATTGGAAAATAATATACTTGATTTAGGTATCATCTATTTGGAAAAGGATATGACGATTGAAAAAGCTGATAACTTAATTACCCTTACTGATTCCGATCTGTCCGATGATGAAAGCTCTGCTATTACTTCGAGCCTATTACAAGCTACTCGGGATGTATATTTAAAACGTGCAGCATTTGACTTTGGTCAGGCATTCTACAGGGTTCGGGGTTATGATTCCCAAAACGGCAAAGTGCTGATCAATGGGATTCCAATGAATAAATTGTTTGATGGCCGTCCTCAATGGAATAACTGGGGTGGTTTAAACGATGTTACGAGAATTCAAGATTTTTCACATGGTCTTGAGGCTTCTGACTACACTTTCGGTGGAATATTAGGTAATACCAATATAGAAACCCGACCTTCAGGACTGCGGCCCGGATTTCGAGTCTCAGCATCGGCATCGAATAGAACATATACAGGCAGGGCAATGGCCACTTATACCTCACCCAAACAAGAAAACGGCCTAGCTTATTCCATTTCGGCTTCAAGAAGATGGGCCAAAGAGGGTTATATTGATGGTACTCTATATGATGCGTATTCCTTGTTTGGAGCTATTGAATATCAGATTAATGCTAGAAATAGTTTAGTTGCAACTGCGATTTTGGCTTCGAATAGACGGGGACGTTCATCTGCTATTACCGAGGAAGTATTCAATTTGGTCAGTAATAAATATAACCCCTATTGGGGTATTCAAAATGGGGATGTTCGAAACACAAGGGAGCGCAAGATTTCTGAGCCGATATTTCTATTGAACTATTATTTAGAAACTGATAAATTCAACTTGAATACAGGTATTTCTTACCAAACTGGAATCAATTCCAGAAGTAGAGTGGGATATTATAACGCACCCAATCCGGACCCCACATATTATCGCTATTTGCCTAGTTTTTATATCAATAGCCCAATTGGCGCCAATTTTATGAGTGCAGATCTGGCACAAGAAGGATTTTTGGAAAATCTACAAATACCCTGGAATGACTTGTATACTGCCAATGCCAATAAAAAAGCGGCATATGTTTTATATGATGATGTTATGGAAGATACCCAGTTTACCATAAACGGTCTAGGCAATATGGCCATAAATGATCAGTTTCAATTTGATTTCGGATTAAATTATAAAAGGTTGATGTCCGATAATCATGCCATAATAGATGACCTTTTTGGCGCTGATTTACATGTGGATACTGACCCTTTTTCGGATACAAGAAATGATTTGGGGAGTGATGCAACTAAAGATGAAGGAGACATTTTCAACTATAATTACAAAATAAATGCATCGCAGTTTGACGCTTATACCCAACTTAAATTTTCATTGAACAAGTGGAATGGATTTATCGCAGGAAACTATATCCATACCAATTATCAACGAAGCGGCCTTTTCCAAAATGAACGTTTTTTGGACAATTCCCTGGGACAGGGAGAACAGATTCAATTTTCAAATAGCAGTATTAAGGGCGGACTTATCTACAAGATAACAGGCAGGCATTGGGTTGGGCTTAATGGAGGTTATTTTGGTAGGGCGCCAGTTTGGCAGAATATATTTATTAATCCAAGGGAAAACCACGAAATTGTTCCTGACCTCCAAAATGAAACGATTTCATCTGTTGATATCAATTATTTTATAAGGTTGCCAAAACTAACCGGTCGTTTTACAGGCTTTTATACGCGATTTCAAAACTTGACAGATATAAATTATTTCTTTGTTGAAGCCGGTGTGGGTTCTGATTTTGTACAAGAAGTAATCACCGATTTAGACAAACTACATATGGGTATTGAACTTGGCTGGGAATATGAGCTTTCATCATCGGTAAAACTATCAACCGTAATGGCTATCGGAAAATATTTATACGCCAGCGATCCTAATGTGACCATTAATTTTGATACTGCGGGAGCGGAAGAAGATCTTATAAATCCTGAAGGAAACATTGATTTGGGTGTTGCCAAAATTAAGGATTATAAACTAGCGCAAGGACCTCAAAAAGCATTTGCCCTGGGCGTCGAATACCGTGACCCGAAATATTGGTGGATTGGTGTGACGGCAAATTACTTGGCAAATAACTATGCCAATATCTCCACGATCACCCGAACACAAAGCTTTTATATGGACCCAGAAACCAGACGACCTTTTCCAGATGCAACTGATGAAAACGTAGCTGAATTATTGAAACAAGACCCTTTGGATAGTTTTTATCTATTGAATTTGATTGGTGGAAAATCATGGCTAAAAAAAGGAAAATATATCAGTGTTTTTGCGAGCATCAATAACGTTTTTGATGCCGTATTTAGAACTGGGGGTTATGAGCAAAGTAGAAATGGCAATTTTGGACAATTGAAACAGGATAATTTAAGTGGGAATCCATCATTTGCCCCTAAATATTGGTATAGTTACGGACGCACCTTTTTTTTGAACGTTGCTTATAGTTTTTAAAGTTCGGCATTCCTGAGTCCTTATAGCATATACCATATCGACCGTTAGGTAGGGTGTAACGATAGGCAGGGTCGGTATACCGTAAATAGATTAGGAATAAAGATGAAAAACAGAACTAATTCATATTGGTTAAAAGATGTCTTGGGCTTCATTGCTTTATTGGTCCTCATCGGGTGTGTCAAGGAAAGTGATTTCGATCCTCCAACAAAATCTTGCGTAACCGAACTGGTGTCCAATACCACCTATTTAGAAGTCAAGAACCTACATACTGAAGGAGTTATTCAAATACAGGATGACCTGATAATTGAAGGCTATGTAATTTCGTCCGATAAAGCAGGTAATTTTTTTGGTTCACTTCATTTTCAAGACAAGCCGGACAAGCCAATGGAAGGTTTTCAATTGGAGTTTGATTTACGGGATTCCTATTTGTTTTACCCAAGCGGAAGCAAGGTTATCATAAAGCTAAAAGGACTTTTTTTAGGCAAACAAAAAGGAACGTATAAGCTTGGTGGAACATTTTCATCCTTTGGAAATTTATCAATCGGAAGGTTGCCAGCGAAGGTTGTTTCACAGCACATATTTTCTTCATGTGATGGCCCAGTTTCCATAACACCTACCCAGATTGATCTTTCAACTATAGATGATGATATGGTTAATACACTTATTGAATTAAATGATGTTGAAATTATTGAAGAGGAGTTAGGACTCCCTTTTGCGGTAGCAGAAGAAGAAACAGAACGAACCCTTATAGATTGTTCTGACAATGGGATTGTCTTGTTGAATAGCGGATATTCGGATTTTCAATCTGATGTACTCCCCAAGGGTAAGGGCTCGGTAGTAGGGGTGTTGATTGAAGCGAATAATGTCTTCCAAATTATAATCCGTGGCCTAGTCGATCTTGATCTTGAAAATGAAAGATGCGAGGATGTGATTGATGAATTTACTTCGAACTCCATTTTCATTTCTGAATTAGCGGATCCAAACAACAATTCCGGGGCTCGATTTGTAGAACTCTATAATTCTGGCATTGCACCTTTATCCTTAAAAGGATGGGCCTTGAACAGATATACAAATGATAATACCGAAATAAGCTCTTCAGTTAATCTATCAGGTTTGGTAATAAACCCTAAAAGTACGCTTGTGATTTCACCCAATAAGGCAGAATTTGAAATAGTTTACGGCTTTTCGCCTAATCTCACAATTGGCTCTAACAGTCCAGCCGATTCCAATGGGGACGATAATCTGCAATTGGTTGACCCGTTCGGAACGGTGATAGATGCATTTGGGGTCATCGGTGAAGATGGCTCAGGGACCAACCATGAATTTGAAGATGGCAGGGCCGTAAGAAAGGCGATAATTCTTCAAGCAAACCCGACCTACACTTTTGGCGAATGGGAAATATTCAATGATACTGGAGCGACAGGAACCATAAACCAGCCTCAAAATGCACCGGAGGATTTTACCCCAGGGGAAAGAAACTAAAAAAGCGATCGTTATAATGACCGATAGCTTTCCAAATTTATGGTTATACCAGCTTCTTATTCTTCTATCCCCATTGTAACGGAAGGAAAATTTTCATTCGCCATAACCTCTTCCATCTGTGCAACATGGCGTTCAGTATGTCCGCTCATGAATAAAAGAATCTGTAGACCGTCAATAGTACCAAAAGGTAATTTGCCATAGTGGTTTCTAAGATCATCCTTTGTAGTCTTTAGATACTCAATATGAGCGCTACGTTTGGTCAAGAAGGCATTGACTGTTTCTTCATGTGAACCAAATTTACCTGAAGGTTCAAACGCTTCACCGGTCTTCACTTTTTTTTCGCGACTAGAGATCATCGCCATTAATTTTTCATCTGAGATCTGTACTGAATCCCTTTTTGAGGGATCAGCTGGAGTTTTTAAGGCTTCTTCGAACATTCCCCCGATCATTCCCTCTGAAATGGCAAGGTGTTCAACACACTCAGCGATTGACCATGATTCAGGGGTAGGTTTATAATTAAGTTCTTCGGCACTAAGCCCTGCGATAGTGCTCGTAAAACGATCTTGGGTCTTGGTCAGTTCGTCAACTGCCATTTTTCTTTCCTGATCAGTGAGTCCAGTAGATATTACACTAAAACCGACCAATGCGAGTAGTACGATGGGCAAAATAATTTTTTTCATTTTCAAATGATTTTTAGTTGGAATAGATTACATGGGGGACTACCTAATTAGTTCGAAAAAGATAAGAAATAATTACAGATACAATAAAAAAAATATGGTAAACAAGAACACGATAGACAAAACAAATCATTTTATAATCTTTATATATCAAAAGTCTATGTATTGCCTTTGGTATTTTGTAATTTTAGAAGTAAGAATATAACCGCTAAATGCAACTTCGCATAGCTTAAAAATATATAATATGGATACTAAAAACGAGAGCAAAACAGCAAACGGAAAAGTTTATGATGTCAACGATGCAAGCAAATGTCCATTTATGGGTGGGTCAATAAAGCATGTAGCTGGTGGTGGCACATCAAACCGTGATTGGTGGCCAAATCAATTGAATTTGAATATACTTAGGCAACATTCTTCCTTATCTGACCCCATGGGTGAAGCGTTTGACTATGCTGAGGAGTTTAAGAGCCTAGATCTTGATGCAGTAAAGAAGGATATTGTAGCTCTAATGACAACTTCCCAAGAATGGTGGCCTGCCGACTATGGGCATTATGGTCCCTTCTTTATTCGTATGGCATGGCATAGTGCAGGTACCTATCGTATTGCTGATGGCCGTGGC